>QNXU01000310.1 GCA_003973485.1 Bacteroidota bacterium
ATCACTATTATTTCACCAATAAAATAAAGCATCCCAATATTAGTGATTTGATGGAATAATATAATCATCAGAACTGCTGTAGTAATACTATATAGTAAATTTGCAATCGCTATTGCTTTTAAGAATAGCTTCCAGTTCTTTTTCAAAAATAGAAAACCTCTAATAACTCAAAATCGTCAAAAACACCATTCCAATCAGGGCTAAAATGGCATAAAGTGGTAGCATAAATTTGAGGTATTTTTCATATCCAATTTTGACTAAACCTAATGATGCTAAAACTAAGCCAGTGGGGCTAATACTATTAAACAAGCCATTTCCCATTTGATAAGCATTCACAATTACTTCACGACCAATGTTTACATTATCTGCTAGCGGTGAAAGGATAGGCATTGTTAAGACCGCCATTCCAGAGCTGGAAGGAATGAAAAAAGTCAAGCCTTGGTAAATAAAGAAAAGCACATTCACAAAAACTCCTTTGTTCATGCCTGTTGTAAACTCACTTGCATAGAATAAAATACTATCGCTTATTAATCCATCATTCATCAGGATGGTGATTCCTCTTGCCAAACCAATAATAAATGCTACACCAAGCAAATCACCAGCACCTTGAATAAAGGAATTGATAAACTCATTCTCTTTCATTTTGGCTATAAAGCCAATCAAAATAGAACCTGCAAAAAAGACTGTGGTCATTTCCACAAACCACCAATCCCATTGCGATACGCCCAGAATCATGATTATAAAACAAGTAGTGAAAATTAAAAGAATTGCGCGAAGTCTTAAGGTCAAAGCTATTTCATTTTTCTTACTTGCTTCATTAATGTAGCTTAAAGATTTGGTAGCCTCAGCATCCACTAATGATTTTGCTGGATTCTTCTTTACTTTTCTTGCATATAATAGGATGTAGACAATAGTTGCAGACATACATACTGCATAAATGATCATCCGCCCCTCCAAACCACTAGTCCAACTAATGCCAGCAGCATCTGATGCAATGATAGTAGCAAATGGATTTACAGTACTGCACATTACGCCAATGGCAGATCCCAGAAAGATACTCGCAAGCCCCACCATTGAATCATAGCCAGCAGCTATAAAGATAGGAATTAAGATAGGATAAAAGGCCAAAGTTTCTTCTGCTAATCCAAAGGTGGTCCCTCCTAAAGAAATCAATAAAGTGGTAAAAATGATTAATAAAAACTCCCTGCCTTTTAATGCTTTAGATAACCAGCTCATGCCAGCATTAAATGCTCCAGTTACATTCATAATGCCAATCATCCCACCGATAATTAATACTAGGAAAATAATATCCGCAGCTTCTATAATTCCTTTAATGGGGGCAGATAAAAAATCAATAAACCCTTGAGGTTTCGATTCCAATTGCTGATAAGTATTAGGTATGCTAATCGGTTTGTAAATAGCTCCGCTCGTGAATTTTTCTAAAGGAATTTTGATATTCAGCTGTTCCAAACTTGCTTGAGTGGACGGCAAATTATAACTGGAATCTTGACTTTGAATACTAAACTGACCTGAGGTTGATTCATAACTCAGAGAATGATAGCTGCCAGCTGGAATTAGCCAAGTTAAAATAGTGACTAAAGCCGCAATGATTAATAGAATACTTTGTGCCGCTGGAAATTTCATGTTTATCTTATTGTTTATTATGGCCACATGCCCCAAAGGGATCCCTATGGGAAAATCTTTGATTTCATGTGGCCACAATGATTAATTGAGCGGACAAAGATAGGCAGGATTATTAATTTGATAAACCATTTTCTTTACAATAGTAAATTATTAGTGTCGACTAGATTCTATCATTCACGTAAAATCTTCTCCATTTTTTTGCCTTTTGCTAATTCATCCACCAATTTATCCAAATATCTAACCTTCTGGGTTAAAGGATTCTCAATCTCCTCCACTCTGTAGCCGCATATCACACCTGTAATCAGCTTGACATTCGGATTTAAATTAGCCTTTTGAAAGAATTCCTCAAAAGTCACTTTTTCTTCAATGAGTTGATGTTGTTTCTTTTCATTAAAACCAGTTAACCATTCAATGACTTGATGCAATTCAGCTATTGTTCTACCTTTTTTTTCTACCTTATTGACATAATGAGGATATACGGAAGCAAAGGTCATTTGAGCCATTCGTTCATTGTGCTTAGGTGTAGTTTTCATGGGATACTGTAATTTACAATTTTAAGTTATCTACCTTTCAAGTTAATAAACTTAGCCATGTTTTACCACATCCGCACTTTAGAATAACACCAACTGCCTATTAATTCTATTTACAAATTTCTCAAATCTTTTTCCATTATTGTTTAATACTGGCCCATGTCCAAAACAAATAATCTTTGGATTTAACTCTGACAGTTTTATTAAAGAATTAATGTTTTCAAGTTTATCAGAAGTAAACAAATTAGGTGGTAGATGTAATCCTTTAATAGTAGTTAATAAATTCATATTAGTCGCTACATCACCTATTATCAAAACCCCATCTTTTTCTCTAAAAAAAGAAATATGCCCTGAGGAGTGGCCTGGCGTTTCTATTACCTTAAAACCTTCAAGAGAGTCTCCGTTATTCAATGTTTTAGTTACGGTATGACCTGATCCTGCCCAATATTTTTGTTGAAATCGAGCAATTAAGTTTCTACTCGAGGGGTATTCGCTGGTTACAATGCCTGATTCTGCTCTTGAAACTTCCTTTTCATGGCAGTACAAAGGGACTTTATATTCTTTACAGATTATATCAGTACATCCTTGGTGATCGGGATGGGCATGGGTTAAGGCATGACTATGGACGGGAACTTCTTTTATGCTTTTTTGAATTTTATTAAATGAAGATCGTATCCCTGAGTCAATTAAAACGCCTTCAATTATGTAACAATTTATACTATTTCTGGGCATTAATGGGATGTGATAAACATCCTGAGCAATTTTTTGCATTTTTCTTTTTTATGCAAATCTACCTTAGCTTTTAGGGTATAAATAGGACAATTGTCCTATAATGTAGAATAAATAGCATCCTTTCTAATTCTACTCAGCGTTCTATGCGTGATGCCTAAATAGGAAGCAATATAACCTAATTGCACTCTTTTGATGATTTCAGGTGAGTGAGCAAGGACATGAAGATATTTTTCCTTAGCTGATTTATTATTGAGGTTTCTGAGATGATGCTCTTTTTCAAGATATTCTTGTTCCATTACTATTGCTAAAATGGATTTCCAAGCTGGGATTTTTTCTAATAACTCATGGAATTGATTATAATTAATTATTAGTAATACACAATCCTCTATAGCTTGTATGCTGATTTTTGATGGTTTTTTCTGGCTAAAGCTTTCATAAGAAGTAATAAATTGATGTTCAAATTTGAAGCAGGTAGTGTTTTCCTCTCCATCAGCTTGAATAGAAAAATTTCTTACTGCTCCTTTTATTATAAAGCCAATTTGATTGCAAAGTGATTGTTCTGCAACAAAATAATCTCCTTTTATGAGGTCAACTTTTTCAAATAATGAAATGGAATATTTGATTTCCTCTAGATTCAAGAGGTTGAGTTTTAATAGATATTTATGTAATGCTTGGCCCATTATTTTGAATTGGAACGTTAAGAATATGAGGAGTGGCGATTTTATAAAGCTAAAGTCTTCAAAATATTGCTAGTCTTTTATTGAAATGCAGTTGTTTCAATTACCGTAGTATCCGTCATTACTCATATTTAGTGTTGGGCACAGTATCTATCTTATCTAAGCAGCCCATGATTTAATATTTTCCTCAATTTTATCATTCCATTCGGATTCATCATTAATAGTTTGATTAATTGACCATTGGGCTTCTAACCACAGTTTTAATTTACTTGGGTCAGAGAATTTATGTTTGACACCAACGTTGACAAATTCTATAAACTTCTCTAAGGTAAGTGGGATTATTTTAGTTGCACCTCCATAACGCTTTGTGAATCCCTTGTTTAAGTTGAAAAAGAACGCCTTTGTTCCTTCGTCAATTTTAGGAGCAATGAATAAACAGTATGAATCTTTTTTAGTCCGTTCCTTAAAATCACCGTAATGCCTTGGCACAGAATCTCCTTCCATTTTAAACTGGGTTGCGCCCGCAGAAAGAGTAACTTCTCCGATTATTCCAAAATCATCAAACTCAATTTCTAAGTCTGGTTTATTACCTGGGGCTGTATTTAGAGGCATTCCGTCAATATCCATAATGAAATTTCCATCAACTCTTTTCGCATAGTTTAACATAACAAATGACCTCCAAACATTCCATTCAAGAAAAAGCGGAGCATATGGAACATCTTTTGCTTTTATTTGCTCAAAAACTTCAAGTATTTCTTTTATTTCTTTGTAGTCTTTAAGCTCTTTTTTCTTTTCTTCAATATTTTTGGTTTTGACTGAAATTTGTAAGGCGTCTAAAACATCTTTTAGCCCTTCTATACTTAGCGATTCATCAATTTGACTTGCTCCAAGTTTTCTGATTTTAGTGATTAGCAACTCTTTATTATCAGTTAAAAGAGTAATTTTGTATGGGTCAAAAAGATATTCTTTAAATTCTGTTTTATTCTTAAATTTTTTAGGCTCTCGAGTAATTGTTTTGAGTAAGTAATCAACTTCTTCCGTTTTCATAGGAGAAATTATCAAACGAAAGGTTCTCTTTTGAAAAGTCACTAATTCTGTAGCTCTTATATAGCGAACAAATGCATCAGCGTAATCTTTCATGTTTGCCCTCTTTGTTTTTATGAATTTCTTCAGGGAAACATCTTTACTTTCTCTAGTTTTTAATTTTTTGCTATCAACTTCTTCGCTGAATATTTCTAAAATTTCATTCTCAAAACATTCGCTCACGTAAATCTTACGGCTACCTTTATACTTTTTAGCGTTCTCTCTAAATGTCTTAATCTTTTTAACAATATCATCATATTTAGAATAATGAATGAGCTGTGAAAAAAACAAAGCAATCTCGGTTTTAGAAAGACTATCTAAGTCTTTGATTAGCCTGATTAATTCTAAATAAGGCTTTACACCAAATTCAACTTTTCTTGATTGTGTATGATATGGAGATGGTAATTGAAATTTGAATAGCTGCCTAGTAAATGTTTCATCAAGTCTTTTTTCAGATAATAGCAGTTCTCCCGCCTTAGTCAATTCTATCTTAGGTTCTAAATCAACAAATCCAAAAGCTTTAGGTGCTCTCGTAATTCTGTCTCTCGCAGCTAAAGCGGGGTCTTTTGGAAATGTTGCACCTTCGTAGTATTCGGAATCATATAGCGCTTTGAAGAATTCTTCTTGTATCTTCTGATTTCCTGACCATTTTTTATTAGTAAAAACATCTGTAAGTATTTTGATTTCAGGAATGATTTTCTCAATTGTTCTCGGTGACGTGAAGCCAAATAGAGCTTTTGATTTACTTAAATTTGCCATATTATTCCCAAAAAATATTTTCCTCTACAGCCATCGATTTTTTCTGAATTATGTCGGTAGAATTATTTAGAAACTCTGAAATGCGTTTAGTTGATGTTTCTATTGACTTATCTGATATATCACACCCTACAAAGCGACAATTATTTTTAATTGCTGCTATAGCACTTGAACCACTACCTAAAAAAGGGTCACAAACTGTGAATCCTTTTTCTGCACTTGCATGAATCATAGCTTGAAAAACTTCAACAGGCTTCTGTGTTGGATATGCTGAATTATGAATTCTTTTGAACCTCCAAACATCAGGAAATTTACGATTCTTTATTTTTCTGGTGTTGTCGTTCGTTGCAAATACAATATATTCATGGCGTCTTCTAAAATAATGCCCCATTCCAATATTCACTTTGTCCCAAGTAATGAGGTTCTTAACATCAAAGTAGTCTCTTACAACATTTCCCAAGCTTAATAGAGAATATGAATCAAACATTATATAAATATGACCAGTTGATTTTTTCAAAACACGTTTACATTCAGTTAGAAATTTGGCATAATTCTCTTCACTATCTTCAAACTCAGAGAACCACTTACCATTCTCCTTTCCTTTTTCCTTGTATTTTCCAACAATTCTACCCTGTCCAAGCTGCAATTTATTATTCATACCTGAATATGCAGGGTCGGTTGCGATAATATCCACACTATTGGAAGGAAGTTTTTTCAAAAATGAAATTGCATCATCTTGGTATATAGTAACTCTATTACCGTCTTTGTTGAAATCGGCTACTTCTCCTTTAAGTTTATTTTGAATTCTATCTTCCTTATTTTCTATGAATGCAAGAACAGATTGGAAATACTTTGCAGAGATTTCCTCTTCATTAACCATAGGAATGGCACTATTTTCTAGAAAGCGGTTTAATTCTTCTCTAGCAATTCCATATTCCGTAACAATATCTTCAGTCCTATACATTTATTTAATTTTTTCAAATTTACTCTTTTGGCTCGTTTTTTCATATACTAAATTAACGTTTTAGCACAATGCCGAAAATCGCAATGCATGTTTTTTTCATTTTTTTTCCTGCTCAACCGTTAGCTAACAAAATCAATTTCTTAGCTATAGTGTGAATTGTGCTCAACGCGTGTGAAAACCCAATTGCTATACTAAGGTATGAAATACTTAAAATAGCAATTTATGCTTTCTTCGCAAACTGATGCACTTCATTAATTGCAAAAGCTTAGAATAATTAAGCACTACACTTGGCCAAAGCAATATCTTTGGTTGCCAGCTATGAAAAGCAAGCATGAATTACAGACAATTTTGCAGTTAATTTGCTACAGAGTGTTTAGCAAATGGTGGTTTATGACATTTTGTAAAGCGTTTTTCCTTTTATCATTAGTGGTTTACTTTACATATTACAAAAGTTTTTCTGTCTGACAACAGATAGAAATAATAAGTATTGTCGTAATTATTTTCAGCAATTAAGGAATGAGACATATTCAATATAACTAGTTTGTTATGAAGTAAGAAATCGTCTAGTTCAATATTTAAATAGTACCTTCCTTCCTTGAATCTCTCATTCGACTCAATTGAGTTTTCCAGTTGTTCAAAAGCTATAGAATCAATTCTGTAAACACCGTATTGCATTAGAGGTTCAAGTAATCCATTTTCTATTCCTAATTGAATCAAGGTTGGCTTGTAATCTCTATCAAATTCAGCCATTTGAATTACATCATCAAAAAGTCTTGTATGTTCTGTTTGACAGCTGAAAAGTAAAAAAGCAGCTAGTATTGAAAGATGTCTATTCATATTATAATGATTTACAACATTCGAAAATAGTTACCCATATAAACTATAACTACCTTATGTTAGACAATCTACAAAATCCCAATAAATTAACATTCTGCTATTTAATAGAACTAATTACTTCAGCAATTGAGCTTTTGGGAATTGGCATACCACGCTAATCAAAAAAAATAAAATAAGATTGGCTAATTTGGTTCAGAAAATCTTAAACCAAAAACTCCTTCAAATCAGCTATTTTGATGTTTCCTTCGTAATAAGCTTTACCAAAAATAACTGCAAAAACACCCATGTCATTTAGCTTACGAATGTCATCCACATTGCGAACCCCACCACTGGCTAAAACACATATATCAGGAAACTCATCTAAAATACTTTGATATAATTCAAAAGCCGGACCTGATAAGGAGCCTTCTTTGCTAATGTCAGTGGTTTTAACATACTTCAACCCTCTATCATAGAAATAACGGATGTGCTCAATAATGTCGATATCCGTATTTTGCATCCATCCTTTGTAGGCAATTTTCCCATTTAATGCATCTGCGCCAAGGGTGATTTTCTCCCTTCCATAAGACACAATCCAAGAAGCAAACAGTTCTTTTCTTTCCACAGCAATACTGGCTGCTGTAATATAGTCAGCACCGTATTCATAAGCTTTGCTAATATCACCATCAGTGTTTATTCCGCCAGTGAAATCGAGTTCCAAACTAGTATAACCATGAATGGCTTCTAAAATATGATAGTTTACAGGAGATCCTCTGTGAGCACCATCCAAATCGACAATATGAACGACTTTAATACCACTATCTTCCAGCTTTCGAGCTACATCTATAGGCGAATCATCATACACCTTAGCACCTGCAATATCTGCTCCCTCAACTCTAATAATTTTACCGTCTTTAATAGCAATGGATGGAATAATTTGAATCATAGTTAAAATGGTTTTAAGAGTATGATATTATAAAAAGTTGGCGATTTTACAAGCCTTAGCCCTGTTAATATTTAGTTAAGCTTAAAAGGGCTTTGAAATTACAGCTTAAAATGGAATTTACAAAAGAAATAGGAAGAGAAAAATTCAACTTTAGGAAATTGAAATCATGGATTAAGCGTATTAAAAGCAAATTTTACAAGATTTTATCCTTATTTTTGAATACCTTATGACGCATTACGAAAAACAAATATATGATAGAATAAGCCGCTTTGTCCCTAAAAAATCCGTTGATTTAGCTTTTAAATTATGGAAAGAAAAACCTTTCCGCTTTGTAATTGCTAAAGCTAGGAATAGCAAACTTGGAGATTTCAGGAAAAAGCCAAATGAAGATTGGGCTGTTATTACAGTAAATGAAAATCTAAATCCTTATTCATTTTTGATCACCTATGTGCATGAAGTAGCCCATCATTGGGTCTTTGAAAAATATAAAGGCAGAGTTTCTCCACATGGAAAGGAATGGAAAAATGCTTTCATAGAATTGATGCGACCGTTTCAAAGACCAGAAATTTTCCCAGAAGGAATTTTACGAGCATTAAATCTTTACATGATAAATCCAAAGGCTGCCTCGCTTTCAGATATTCGCTTGGCTAAGGCACTAAAAGCATACGATCCAGTAAATCCTCATGAAATAAGTTTGCTTGAGCTAGCGCAAGGAAAAAAATTCACACTTGAAAATAGACTGTTCGAAAAGCAAGAAACCCGTAGGACTAGAGTACGGTGCAAAGAAGTAAATTCAGGAAAATATTATTTAGTCCATAAAATGGCTATGATTATTCCTGAGTAGGGTTCAATTCCTTATGGTTAAGAGCCTCCCTGACCGCATGCAATTTTCAACCACAACAAATATAAAGGTAGCCAAAGGCTACTATTACTTCCACCACAGAGATACACAAAGTTTTTCACTAAGTTTCACAAAGAAAATAATTTATAATGACAGCCTTAAGCTGTTACTTTGTGGTTAAATAATAAGGGTTGATTATAATTAGAAATCCAATCTTTTCATCACGTGTTCTTCTACTCTTTCACAGAAAACCTGTGGTTTTAGGGTTCGCCAATTTAAATGCTCAAATTGACCTCCACAATTAATATAAGTATCCACATTATATTGAGCCCATTCCTCCAAAACAAAATCTCGAAAGTTAACACCCACTATCCACCCATCTTCTACTTCATCGAACCATTCTGCATAATATTCATCATCAGAACCATGGAAATTCAAAATATTTTCGCCTATCAAGATAAATTTATTAATGCCCTGCAATATCATGTGTTCAATGATATTCCTTTTAAAATGCATGATGTCGTTATGTAAAGTATCATTCCATTCTCCTATCATTTCAATTACTGCAATACCATCATCATAATTAGCATATAGAATTTTTATATAAAGCGTTTCAGATCCAATTGCATCCCATGCTGGATCTATGTAATAACCATAGATTGTGTCAGTATATAGCTCGTAATTATATTCCTTCCCGTGGAAAGGGGAAAGCTCATCATCTGAAGAGTCATAATATTTTAGCCAGTTGTAGTAGGGCTCGATGTGATGCATTAATAAGTTATAGGTTTTAAGTAATAAGTTTTAAGAATGCGTATTGAGGTAAAAAAGTTTTAGAAAATCGTGATTTGTTCTTTATTTAGAAGCGAAGTTAGGCAGGTTTATGTAAATTATACCTTTTAGTTTCCGGTCGGTCTGCCACCGACCGTGGTAGAACCCGTTGTTGTGTGACACACCAACCACCAATCTAAAATAGAATTTCTTAATTCACTCTTTCCCAGCCTCAACAGCTTTCCGCACAGAACCATGTTCTAGCAATAGTTTCTGGGCTTCTTCATATTCAATTTCAAGTTCAAGCATAATCATTTTTGTACCGCGATCCACCAACTTATCATTACTTAATTGCATATCCACCATTCTATTGCCTTTTACATGTCCCAATTGGATCATAGCAGTGGTAGAAATCATATTCAAAACCATTTTCTGTGCTGTTCCAGCTTTCATTCTTGTGCTGCCAGTCACAAATTCAGGGCCTACAGGCACTTCAATAGGATAATCTGAAACCTCTACTACTTCAGAATTTGGATTGCAGGTAATACAAGCCGTTTTGATTCCTTTTTCTTGAGCCATTTTTAAGCCTCCAATCACATAAGGTGTTCTTCCTGATGCGGCAATACCAATTAAGAAATCCTTCTCGGAGATATTATGCTCTTGCAAGTCCTTCCAAGCTTGGGCTCTGTCATCTTCCGCAAATTCAACAGCTTTCCGTATGGCATGATCTCCGCCAGCTATCAATCCTATAACTTTATCAAAACCTACTCCGAAAGTAGGCGGACATTCAGATGCATCCAGTATTCCCAATCTTCCACTTGTGCCAGCTCCAATGTAAAACAACCGACCACCTGATTTCATTTTTATTACTATTTGCTCTAGTGCTTTTTCAATCTGCGGAAGCGCCTTTTGAACTGAATGCGCAACTGATTGATCTTCCTGATTTATTCCTTGAAGCAATTCGCCTATGGAAAGACTTTCTAAATTATTAAAATTTGATTCTGATTCTGTAATACTCATGAATGCTGATTTTTATGATAAAGTGTCAAACCTGCTATTGGGCTTTCCATAAAATTTCCTGCTGTTAAATTATTTTTCGTCAATACCATTCGCATGATGGAATTGGCATGAAAAGCAACACCTCCTACAAAATGGATAGGTAAATTTTCATATTGCTTAAATTTCAGAACGGATTTTTCAAGAAATAGCTGAAATGCATTTGAAATCAGCTCAAAAAAGAACTTCTCCTTTTGATGCAAAAAAGCAAATTGAAAAAACTGAGCGAAAAACCGATTGGGATAAGGCTTTTGGTAAATTTGCTCCAATGCATTTTCCAAGTTAATTTCGGGAAATGAAGCACTAAATTTCTCAGCTAGACTGGACGGCATGTCCTTCTCCAGAAAAGCTTTTAAAGTTAATTTCCCAATATAATTTCCGCTGCCTTCATCCCCTAAAGCATATCCAAGAGAAATCATTCTTTCAATTATTTCTTCCCCATCATAATGACAAGCATTTGCTCCAGTTCCTAAAATACAAACAATTCCTGCCTCTTTACCACAACTTGCCCTTGCCGCTGCTAGCATGTCATCTTCCACAGAAATTTGATCACAATCAAAAAACTCTTTAAAAACCTTTTTTATTTTTTCCTTATTCTTTTGTTGACCACAACCTGCCCCATAAAAATTAATATCTTTAATATGCTGAAGAGATATATTTTTAAAATCAGTACCCAGACTTTCTAAAAGCTCCTTTTCGGTTATTAAATAAGGATTTATACCGCTTGTTTTCAATTGTTCAATGGTATTATCATCCTTAATGAAACGCCAATCGGTCTTACTCGAACCACTATCTGCTATAAGCTGCATTAATCTTTATAATTATTTTACCGTGTAAATTTAACATGAACTGAAATTTATATAACTTAGGAATCAATTAATAGGTAAAGTTGTGAAAAATAGTAAACTGTTTGGGCTTTTGGGACTAGATAAAATCATAGAATCATTACAAAAATTGCTTGAAGTACGCATAGCAATCATAAGAGAGGAAATTGAAGAAAAAATAGCGGAAAAATTAGCCAAAGCTTTGCCATTACTTCTAGTGGTGGCTACAATGACTTTGCTTGTGCTTTTTGCAAGTTTGACTGCGGCATTTTATTTATCGGAAATTATGGGGAGTTATGTATATGGATATGGTATAGTGGCCTTATTCTATTTATTGTTGACCATTGTTTTTTATTTATTGAAAGATAGTAAAGTGTTAAAAAAAGTATTTAGTGATTCTATTCAAAAACCCATTAAAGAAGAGTAATTTTAATTTTAAAATTCAAGATTCATGAGTAATCAGGAAAAGCTTTTAGAAAGAAGTAAAAAATACGAACAAGACTTATCAGAACAGTTAAGCGAATATTCAGGTAAAGCCGAAAAACTAGGTAAAAATGCTTTAATGATTGCAGGAGGGATATTTTTAGCTTACCAAGCAATGAAATTAATAACTGGAGGAGGCAAAAAAAGCCGAAAATCTCAGGTTTATAGAGAGGTGGATGAAGATGAAAAGGAATATGAAGATTCACCGAGAATCATCATAAAAAGGGAAGAAAGCAGTAATAGTATTTTAGATTCTTTAAAAGCTGAAGTAGGCGGAATTTTAGTGGCCATAGCGAGAGAGAAAATATTAGAATTTTTAAGTCAGTTAGAAAACAGAAAGTCTGATGATGATAAAGAAGAAGCTTAATCATCTTATAGAGGGCAAGGAGAATGGTCAGAAATTTTTCGCCTTGCTTATTGACCCAGACAAGGTGCATGACCGAGTCTCCTTGCAACGACTAGTCAATATGGCTATCGAAAATGAAGTAGATTTTTTCTTCGTTGGAGGTAGTTTGATTGTTTCCGATCTCTTAAGCAGTTGCATTGCCGATATAAAAGCAGCAACTGATATCCCTGTTATTCTATTCCCCGGCAATAATCAATACATTGATTTACAATCTGACGCAATTTTATACTTATCCTTAATCTCTGGAAGAAACCCTGATTTATTAATTGGTCAACATGTGTTATCTGCTCCGATTTTAAAAAGAAGTAAGATGGAAGTTTGGCCCACTGGCTATATGCTGATTGATGGAGGGAATAAAACCTCAGTTTCTTATATGAGCAATACTAATCCTATCCCCCACGATAAAAGTGATATAGCTGTAAGTACTGCCATTGCAGGCGAATTATTAGGTCTTCAACTTATCTATATGGACGCGGGAAGTGGTGCTGAAAAAATGATAAGTGAGAAAATGATAGCTTCAGTGAAAAGAGCCATTGACATCCCTTTAATAATTGGCGGTGGAATTAATTCTGTAGCAAAAGCAAAAAATGCCTGGAAGTCAGGCGCTGACGTGGTTGTGGTGGGCAATGCAATTGAGCAAAATTCACAATTACTTATAGATATAACTGAAGCTAAGATTATGCTTAATCAGCAATTACATAGAATTCAATAATTCAGATATTACCGAGATAAAAATAATAACTTTTCCAAAGTTTCAACTCATCAGTCAAAAAAGATACTCTCAAACCTCAACTACTTTGAATTGGGACAACTTTGGAAAAGTTGATTATTAAATTAAACCTAGTTTACTAGATCCTATTTAAACGTTCATTAGAGACTCTCTTCTTCTCATTTTCCCTGCAGGAATTCCGAACATCATTTTGAATCTTCGGCAGAAGTAGGCAGTATCTTTATAACCCACTTCATGTCCAATATCTCTGATGCTTTTTTTCGAAGTTCTCAATAAGGTAACCGCTTCTTCCATTCGCTGATATTCAATATAATCTTGTGGATTGATGCCTGTCAACATTTTGAAATATTGCCCTACATAATCCTCTGATACATTGGCCACCTCAGCAAGTTTCTTGTTTGATAAATCACCACCTAAATGCTCATTGATGTAATTGAATATGTCAATTAAGCGCGGATCTTTGAAGTAAGTGCTATTGGTAGCTAATTGCTCAACAAATAATTTGTTTCTAACAATATGTCTAAATAATTCTACTAATAAATATTCCGTTAAAACCTTTACCATTCTATCAGCACCAGGCTCATCGGTATCTAGTTCTTCAAAAATCTTATCATTCAAAGATTTTATGACATCATTACTAAAAATAAAAGGAGGGATGTCGAGAGAAGCAAAAAAGTTTACTGAATCGAAAACCTTTGCTTCAAAGGAAATATAACTAAAGCTATCACCACCTTCTGTTAATAACTCATCGTGGGTAATTGAATTGAAATATTCTGATTTACCTGTTATGAATTTGTCATTGGTAATGGTCTCAATTTGGCTACCTCTTCCATAAGTGATTTGATGTACTTTTCCTCCAGGAATAAAAGCAAAATCACCTTCCTTTGCCAGAATTTTCTCCTCTCCTAATAGCACTTCTCCTTTATTGACCCAAATAATTTTGTTCTCTACCTCATAGAGATTATTTTCTGATATGTATTCTGAAAAGCTTGTTAAAGAATTTTCTTTAACAAGAATTGTTCGATAGATATTTTCACTGATTCCTGCTCTTTTCATTTCTTCTTCGGGATAAAACCAGTCTTCTTCCTCTAAAAGTCCTTTGTCTTTTGCTATAAA
>QNXU01000263.1 GCA_003973485.1 Bacteroidota bacterium
AAGATTAGACCCATTTTATTCTTTAGCTGGTATGGCACGCATATCAAAAAAATTAATGGTAGTCTCGGAAGGATTTTATGTTCCAATTCAAAATGATAATAATGTCAATTTTATTTTTTATGGTGGGAGATATATTACGGAATCAGCTAGTTATGATTTAGGGTTTTTGTATAATCAAGAAATTGCAGATGTAATTCCTTTTGGCATTCCTTTTATTGCTATTACCGTTAAATTATAAACTGTAATTTACTATAATTGTGTTGTTAATAATTGTATTTAATGAGCCTTCAATAAAAATTTAAATAAATGAGAACATACTTACTTATACTTGCTACACTATTCCCACTTTTCTTGTTTGCACAAACCCCTACCGAAACAATCAATCAATTTATGGATAATTGGCACAATGCAGCTGCCACGGCTGATGAAGATGTGTTTTTCGGAAGTATGACGGAAGATGGGGTTTATTTGGGAACCGATAAAACTGAAAAGTGGACAAGAGATGAAATGGCGGAATGGGCAAACGAATATTTTCAAAAAGAATCAGCTTGGTCGTTTACCGCAACTGAAAGAGATGTCTATTTTTCAGAAGACGGCAAAACCGCTTGGTTGAATGAAAAGCTAGATACATGGATGGGAGTTTGCAAAGGAACAGCAGTCTTGGTCTTAAAACCAGAGGGATGGAAAATTGCACTTTATGATTTGTCAGTAACTATCGATAATGATAAAATCGATAAATTCTTAGAGTTGATTAAAGAAGACTAATCTACTTTATTAATTATAAAATTTTAATTCAAGTTTTCTTCATATCCATTATTTTGTACAGATTTAAAATTCTTGTTGTATTTCATTTTTCAGAAAGCTCAAGCCATATTCTATGCTGTCAATTTTCTTTTCTAAAGACTCCTCGTAAATCTTTTTAACTAATTCTATACTTTTAGCCTCAGGATCTAGTTCTTTAGCCGATTGATTTACTACCATGATTAGTTCTTCTTTGGCATTTTTAATGATTTTCCAAGCTTCATCACTCATGTATACTTGTTGTGAGAGGTTGTGGTTAAACTCCTCCCTTATTTCGTTCAACAATAAATATTGTAGCTCCGCCACATTCATATCATTTTTCTGAACTCTTTTTATAATTTGATCAGGTGAGATTCTTTCCAAGAAAAGACTCATTCTTTCATATGCTTGAAGCCTGATAGGCAGAACTGTTTCTTTGTTCTTGGCTTTTATTTCAATGATCTTAGCTTCATTTTGTTTTTGTAGCATCGTTTTTACAGTCAAAAACATGGCGTACAAAACAATTCCAGCAGGAATGATAATTTTTATTAAGTCCCAAATCGGCTCCATATATGTATAGTATTCTATGATGAATTTCAAATTTAGTTAATTTCGCAGCAAATAAAAGCAAGTCGATAGATCAAACTTTTGTTTTTGCGCAATCGTACATGTATTAAAATTCACAATTTATGATTCCAGTTAAAATCTCAGAAGAAGCTTTAAAAGAAGTTAAGAATATAATGGAGAACAAAAACATTCCTGAAGGCTATGGGTTGCGTGTAGGAGTTCGTGGTGGAGGGGGCTGTAGTGCTGCTGGGATGAATTATATGCTAGGTTTTGATAAGCCCAAAGATTCTGATAAAATTTTTGAGGTTGAAGGCATACCTGTTTACATAAATAAAAGCCATGTCATGTACATTATTGGAATGGAGGTACAATTTCATGAAAGTAATGATGCTAGAGGCTTTGTTTTTGTAAATCCTGAAACAGAGGAAGAACTAAATTAAATATAAAAAGTTATACTTATGATTTAATTACCAATTACTTTAGCCAACATTACCATATTTATTGATAATCCTACCTAATCAAAACAAGCATAATTAGGGTTCTCTTGAAAAATTAAAAGTATGCCTAAATTAGGCTAAAATAAAAATTTGAGTATCATTTTTGAAGTTTAATCATATGTAAAAACCTCAAAATTGGTGGTTTTAATGAAATATGGGTTTTAGAAATAATGGACAGATTTTATTCCAAATTAAATTTTGTGCTTTTATACCTTTTACTTTTTGCTTGAACAAAAAGAAACTAGCCAGAGGCAGATCCGCTGTTGGCTGGCAAAAATTCAAGACAGTTTAATGTCAGCCTGACTGACCAGCCTCTCGTATGTTACAATCATTAAAAATAATAAATATTTTTAATAAAGCAATTAGTTTAATTAGCACAAGGGGTTAAAGTATTTTTTTAATAAAACATAATAAATGCATTTAGCTATTAAACCAATGTGGATTTTATATTTCCAGTCTTAACCAAAAATGCCCACTTACAAAATAGATGTATAATCCTTTCGTGTAAAGAAAAATCATTTAGTAATATTGATATACGTTTTCAATATTTAGACTTTATTTTGTAAAATGATTAAAAAGCATTTTTTCTTATATCTTTTTTTAGTTCCATTAGTAACACAATCACAAAATTTACGGAGAATTAATATTCAACCTTCTGATAACGGTAAAATATATAGTGAGTTTTTACAGGAAGTTGAAGATCGTGAGAATGTTAATATAGTTTTTAATGAGCAAAAACTTAGAGCTAGAACCGTTCGAGGCATCGAATTTAGTAATACTGACTTTTATAAATTTTTAGAAAGGAGTTTAAAAATAGCAAATTTTAATGTTGTAAGACTTGAAGATGATTTGGCAATTATAGCTGGAATGGATATTTCAGAATCTTATGGAACTAGAAAAGAAAATTATGCCGTTTTACAGGGAATCCCAGGGCAAGAGGTTACTATAAAAGGAACTGTCCTAGATAAAAGCATAAATGAACCTATTATTGGAACCCAAGTTTTTATTACTGGTTCAAATATAGGGGCTGTTACAGATATAAATGGAAATTTCTCTTTTAAAACGAATGCCAGAATTCTTGAATTGAATATAAATTTCATAGGGTTTGAGAAAAAGTCAATGGTAGTAGGATTTCATCCTCAAGCTACCAAATCAACTATAGACGTTGATTTGTATCCGGAATCGCAACAGCTTGAAACAGTGATTGTGACTGCAAAAGGAGCGGATCAAAATATAAGAAGCAAATTAACAGGTGTTGAGCGAATGGGCATAGAATCCATTAAAACGCTTCCTACCTTCTTAGGCGAAGTTGATCCTATTAAAAGTATGACAACATTGCCTGGTGTAAGTACAGTTGGGGAATTATCGTCAGGCTTTAATGTCAGAGGTGGTGAGGCAGGCCAAAACCTTATATTACAAGATAATGCTACCATATACAATCCATCACACTTATTTGGTTTTTTTTCCGCATTTAATCCTGATTTAGTTAATAACGTAGTGCTATACAAAGGAGGAGGGCCATCTGAGTATGGAAGTAGAATTGCATCAATTATGGATGTAACATTAAGAAATGGAGATGCGGGAAGATTTGAAGCTTCCGGAGGGGTTGGACTAGTTTCCAGCAGGTTGACAGTTGAGGCTCCAATAATTAAAGGGAAATCTTCTTTTATTGTTGGAGGGCGAGTATCTTATATAGATTGGTTACTTAATGCAACTAATAATATCGAGCTTAAACAGAGTTCGGCCCAATTTTATGATTTAACAGGAAAGATTTTCCATACGGTAAATGAAAAGAATTTTATCACTTTTTCTTTTTATAACAGCTATGATGATTTCAACTTTACAAGTGACTCCATTTTTAGTTGGCAAACAACTAATGCATCTCTTCTTTGGGATCAAACTATTAATGAAAAACTATACGGATCGTTGAGTTTGGCAAGTAGTAATTACAGCAGTCGGTTGGATAATAAAGATGAAGTGCAGGGGTTTAAATATGTGAATAAAATCAATAACCTTAGGTTTAAGTATAAATTGAATTATGATAAATCAGAAGACCTTTCATTTAGTGGTGGAATTGAGGCAGTCGGTATAGTCTTGGAGCCAGGGAAACTAGACCCTTTGGAAGCCGATAATAATGTAGTACCGGCCAATATGCAAAACCAAAATAGTATTGAAACTGCTGGTTTTATACAATCAGATATTTCAATTACTTCTGATTGGTCTGTTAGCGTAGGTCTAAGATATTCACATTTTTTCAGATTGGGTCCGGATGATATATATTCATTTGATTTTAATAATATTGTCAATAGATATCCGACAATTAATGACACTATTCATTATAAAGGTGGGAATTTAATTGAATATTTTTCAGGTTTTGAGCCAAGGTTATCAATGAGATATCTAATTTCAGATGAACTTTCATTAAAAGCGAGCTATTTTAGAACATTTCAATATTTGCATTTGATTTCAAATACAGCCTCAACAACTCCTCAGGATTATTGGGTGACAAGTGGGCCATATCTAAAACCCGGTATTGGCGATCAGTTTTCTTTAGGCCTTTTTAAAAACTTTAACGATGATGTAAATGAGACCTCTGTTGAAGGGTTTTATAAAACTACTGAGAGTGCTGTTGACTATATTGAGGGTGCAGACATAACCCTTAACCCTTCTTTGGAAGCCGGACTGGTTCAAGGAGAAGCGAAGGCATATGGTTTAGAATTTTTACTCAAAAAAAACACAGGGAAGTTCAATGGGTGGATATCTTATACCTATTCTAGAAGTATGAGAAAGTTTGATGGAGAAACTGATTTAACCACTATAAATGATGGGAATTATTATCCTTCAAATTTTGATCAACCCCATAACCTATCAATAGTTTCAAATATTGAATTCAACCAACAAGTCTCACTTTCATTCAATTTTGGGTATAGCACTGGAAGGCCTATTACAATTCCCGTTTCTAAATTTTCTTACGGCCCTTATTTGTCAGTACTCAATTACTCTGAGAGAAATGAATATAGAATACCTGATTACCATCGGTTAGATTTATCATTAACCATAAAAGATGATCCAATAATAAATAGAAGATATAGTGGCGAATGGGTATTTTCCATTTATAATTTATACGGTAGAAAAAATGCCTATTCTATAACTTTTAACAGATATGGAAGGGCTAAAAAATTGTCCGTACTTGGAAGCATCTTTCCATCCCTTACTTATAATTTTAAATTCTAATGATTTCTATAGTGATGGTCAAAAAGGAAAATATATTGTTTTTGATTACCGGAATTCTCAGTATTGCTCTGAGTTTATTGCTGGGTGCTTGTGTTGAGCCTTATGATTTTCGAATCGAAAATCAAAAACCTAATTTAGTGGTAGAAGGCTTCATCTCAAATGTATCTTATAATGAAACATTGGAATACCCGAGTGATGGTCGCCATTTTGCAGTAAAATTGCGATATACTAGTGATGTTATTAATATACGGGATGAAGTTATTTCTGATGCCCAAGTTCAATTAATTGATAATGATGGTTCTAGTTGGTCATATGTGGTGACACAAGAAGAAGAGAAGGGTCCAATTTACTTATTGTTGGATCCTACATTCTATGCTGAAAATGAAAGAGAATATAAGTTAAAAATATGTTTACCGGAAGGTGATACATTTGAATCTGCATGGGTAAGTTTACCGAATATTGAATCACCTGAAATGGGGGATGTAGGATTTGTTGAAGATGTGGTTGATAAATATGTTTACTATGTAGGAGAGCAAGTGATTCAGCCAGTTAGTGGTATTGTTGCCACATTAGATTTACCTGAAAACAGAAATTCCGAACCTTTATATTATCGTTGGACTTACGATCCTATATGGATTTATAAAGCACCACTACCTTTAACATCTCCGTCTGCGGTTCTAGAGTGTTGGGCAAAAAACCCATATTATTTGTCAGAATACGAGCTACAGGAAGATTTTACCGGGGGGTATCAAAAAGAACTTTTTTTTATGAGTACTTATGGCAATAATCGTATCTATGAAAAACTTTCAGTGCTTATCACTCAACAAATATTGAATCAAGATTACTATTATTTTTGGAAAGATATAAAAGAAAAAGCCTCAGGCAACGCATTTTTTGATAAACAGCCCTATAATTTGCCAACAAATTTTTCAGCTGTAAATAATGATAATAAAGTTTCAGGATATTTTGATGTGGTTTATGAACAAGCTAAACGGTGGTATTTTGACAAAGAGGAGCTCTCCTATCAAGTTGAGAATAATCTTGCAGAAAACTGCATTAAATTTGCCGGCCCAGATGGCCCAGACCCACAGTGTTTTAACTGTTTGGAATATTCAGGTGGAGTTGCTACGGCAGAAAAACCAAGTTGGTGGGATGTAGAATGAATTGAAAATTCATTCTAATTTATTCAACCTACCTTTCTATGAAATGATGGTTATCTTTGATTAAAGTAGGTGACACAATCTAAACCATTCTAAACTATAAAGGTAAGACCAAATATTTCTAAGCATAATTAGCAGTTTTGGTTTTTATACAATGATTATTTTTGAACAAAAAGATTGATTTTTTTAAGCAACGTAATTAGACGATTAAGAAACAGAAGTATATTTTTCCGATAGCTTGATTGTAGAAGGGTACTAATGTTCGATTCATGCCGATAATAATAATTATTTATATAACTATATATTGATATTATTTTAAAAAATCAATAATAACTATATTTTGAGGAATTTGTTCAAATCATACTTGTCTATTTGCATAAATATCTCTTATCTTAGGCATTTAACAAATTTATAACCTAAACATAATATGATGAAGAAACTATTACTAATGCTAAGTTTCTTCCTGATTGCCTCTTATTCGTGGGCACAGGATAGAACGGTTTCCGGGACAGTGACTGATGAAGAAGGTCCGTTACCGGGTGTGAATGTAATTGTGAAGGGTACCACTACAGGTACTACTACCGATTTAGATGGTAATTACAAGTTGTCAATTCCTTCGGATGCTGAAGCACTTGTTTTTACTTATATCGGTTATGAAAAGACAGAAATTATAATTGGTACACGGTCTGTTATTGATGTTACCTTGCAACCAGATGTTCAACAATTGGGTGAGGTAGTAGTAACTGCTTTAGGTATTGAAAGGGATCAAAAATCATTGGGTTACTCGGTTCAAGAAGTAAGCGGTGAGTCTCTTTCTGAAGCAAAAGAACAAAATGTTATCAACTCTTTATCGGGTAAGGTTGCTGGTGTTCAAGTAAGATCATCTAATACTATGGGTGGTTCTGCTAATATTCTTATAAGAGGTACGAATACTTTGGCAGGTAATAATCAGCCATTATTTGTTGTAGATGGTGTACCAATTGACAACTCCTCATATAACTCTGCTAATCAGGAAGCTGGTGGCGGAGGATATGACTATGGTAATCCTGCTGCCGATTTGAATCCAGAAGATATTGAATCAATGTCTGTTTTAAAAGGTGGTTCTGCTGCAGCCTTATATGGTTCAAGAGCACTAAACGGTGTAATTCTGATCACCACTAAAAAAGGTTCTAAAGGTAAAGGGGTTGGTGTCTCAGTAAATTCTTCTGTTACTTTTAGTAAAATTAATCAAAATACTATGCCTCAGCATCAAAAAGAGTATGGTGCAGGATATGGAAATTACTGGACTTATGCTGATTTAGATGGTGATGGAAATGATGAGCAGATAGTGAATACTGCGGATGATGCCTCATGGGGACCAAAATTTGATCCTAACCTAGAAGTTGTTCACTGGGACGCACTATTTCCTGGTGAAGATAATTATGGTGAAACTAGACCATGGGTTGCTGGTGAAGCTGGAATTGAAGAGTTCTTTGAAACTGGTGTTTCAATGAGAAATAATGTATCGATTAATGGTGGGACTGAAAAAGCTACTTACAGATTGTCCTATACAAATGAAGACACAAAGGGTATTGCACCTAATTCTTCTATGAAGTCAAACACGGTGGCGTTAAACGCTAGTTTAGAAGCAACTGACAAATTGAAAATTTCAACGAGTGTCAACTATGTCGGGAATGAAGTTATTGGACGTCAAGGAACAGGTTATGCAGGTACTAATGTGATGCAATCATTTGGTCAGTGGTTTCAGTCAAATCTTGATTTCAATAGATTGAAAAACTATAAAGATGAAGCTGGTAACCAAAGAGCTTGGAATTTGGCAGGAGCATCAAATCCTAGAGGTTATTATTTTAATAATCCGTATTGGGTAGTGAATGAGAATTTCCAAAGTGACGGAAGAGATAGAGTTTTTGGTAATGTTTTCTTGGAATACCAATTGTTTGATGGAGTAAAATTAAATGGTAGATCTACTATAGATTTTTATAATTTTGGACAAGAGGAAAGGGTAAATGTTGGTTCTGCTATAACAGATGTTCCCTCTTATGTAAGAAGAGAATACACTTTTATGGAAAGAAATGATGATTTCTTTGTAACAATTGATAAGTATTTAAATGATAACTTCTCAATTTCAGGTTTAATTGGAGTGAATAGAAGAACTACTACTAATTCTAGCCTTCAATTAGGAACATTTAGAGGAATGGTAAATAAAGATGTTTTTGCCATTTCAAACACAATTAGTCCTGAAGTTAATTATACTGATGATTTTAGTGAGAAAGCCCAGAGAAGCGCTTATGGTAATGTTTCTTTTGGTTTTAATGATATGGTTTTCTTAGACCTAACTGCTAGAAATGATTGGTCTTCTACTTTACCTGAAGGCGCAAATAGTTATTTTTATCCATCGGTATCAACAAGTTTTATATTCACAGAGCTTGAAGGCTTGAGAAATTCAGATATTTTATCATTTGGTAAATTAAGAGCTAACTGGTCAAGAGTAGGTAATGATACTGATCCATATAGAACTAGAAATTATTTTGAAGCAGAAAACAGTTTTGGTTCATCCCCTGTATACAGATATGGAACTACATTAAATAATCCAGCATTAAAATCAGAAACAAAAGAAGGTATTGAATTTGGAACTGAATTATTATTCTTTAACAGAAGAATTGGTTTAAATGCTTCCGTTTATAAGGACAATACTTATGATCAAATTATTCCAGTTAAAACTTCAACTTCTACTGGGTATAATTTCCAATATATTAATGCTGGTAATTTCGAAAATAAAGGTATTGAAATTGCACTTAATGCAACTCCTGTAGATGGTGATTTCAGATGGGATATGAATGTGAACTGGGCAAAAAATGTTAATACGGTTGTAGAATTAGCAGAAGGGATAGATAATTACACTATTACTTCTTTCTTCTTTGCTTCAATTAATGCTACAGAAGGAGAACCATTCGGTACAATAAGAGGGACTAATTTCCAATATAAAGATGGGGAAAAAGTAATTAATTCTGATGGTTATTATGCTATTGACGACTCTATTCAGACTATCGGAAATGCAACTCCAGATTGGAATTTAGGATTCTCTAATACATTTTCTTATAAAGGATTCTCATTAAGAACTTTATTTGATATGCAAATGGGTGGAGATATTTTCTCTCTTAACACTGCATTTGGTAGAGCTACAGGTTTATATGAAGAAACTGCTGGTCTTAATGCAAAAGGTAATCCTAAAAGAGACCCTGTTGCTGAAGGTGGGGGTATATTATTAGAAGGTGTACAAGAGGACGGAAGTGAAAATACTGTTTATGCACCGGCAGGCACTTGGGGTCAAGCATGGCAATATGGTTCAAATAATCCTGCAGCAAATTATGTATTTGATGCTACATACATTAAATTAAGAGAGTTAGCCTTTGGATATAAATTTCCTCAAAGCTTTTTAGGTGATCTTCCTATTAAAAATCTTGAATTTAATGTTGTAGGAAGAAACCTTGCAATTTTACATAGTAATGTTAAGCATTTTGACCCAGAGGTTACCAGAAGTTCTGGTAATGCACAAGGTTATGAGTCTGGTACATACCCAACTCCTAGAACTTATGGTTTTAATGTGAAATTTAATTTTTAAACTTGAATAGACATGAAAAATTTAATTATAAAAATCTCTAGTCTATTATTCTCAGTATTGTTTCTAGTAAGTTGCAGTGATTTTGAGGATATGAATATAGACCCGAAAAAACCGGCTAATGTAGACCCTAGTTATTTGTTTACATATGCTGAAATTGAGTTGTCTGATTATTTAAATAGTCCAGGTGTAGGTACTAATGTGGGCAGGCTGTTGTCTCAGCAGTTGTCACAAGTAACTTATGTTACTGAAAGTAGATATTTGTTTGATGATAGACAATTATCAGATGCATTGTGGAATAATTCATACCGTGATGTGTTGAATAATCTTAAATTGGCAAAAGAACAACTTCCTAATTTTGATACTAATGAGGATAATATTGCAACTAAAAATGCAATGATAACTGTTCTTGAGGTTTATACCTATCAGTTAATGGTAGATGCGTTTGGAAATATTCCTTATGGAGAAGCCTTAGCTGGAGCTGACATAAAATCTCCTGCTTATGATGATGCCGCTACTATTTATTCAGATTTAGTTGCTAGAGTTAATGAAGCTATTGAAGATTTACCTAGAGGTACTGGATTTGGTTCTTCAGATATAATATATGACGGATCATCTGCTGATTGGATTAAATTTGCAAATGCGCTTAAAATCAGATTGGGAATGAGATTAGCTGATGTTGATGCTTCTCAAGCTCAATCTTTAGTTGAAAGTGCAGCAGAAAATACATTTGCTTCTAATGCAGATAATGCTGTATTAAATTATCCTGGTGGGTCTTATGCCAATCCTATTTACGTTAATTTAGTGGTTTCAGGAAGAAATGACTATGTTATAAGTGAAACTTTTGTGGATATTGTTAACCCTTTGAATGACCCGAGAAGAGCATATTTTATGGAACCTGCTGAAGAAACTGGGGATTATGCGGGCTTAAGATATGGACTTGAAACTGGAGTAGGGCTTGGAGATGTTCCAAACTATTCAACAATTGGTTCAAATATTTTGGCAGAAACATTTAGAGGTGTTTTTATGGATTATTCCGAAGTGGCTTCTTATTTAGCTGAAGCTGCTCAAAGAGGATGGAATGTTGGAGGTACAGCACAAGAGTGGTATGAAGAAAGTGTAACTGCTTCTATTACTGATTGGGCTTCTACAGTTGATGATGGAAATGATGGTGTAGCTGATGCCGTTGCTTATTTGGCTCAACCGGAAGTAGCATTCGCTACAGCTGAAGGTGGAGATGCCATGAATGCTATTGCTAAGCAAAGATATATTTCATTGTTCAATAGAGGTATGACAGCATGGTATGAGTGGAGAAGAATGGATTATCCATCTTTAGTTCCGCCAGTTGGTATGGATGCTAGTGATATTCCTACAAGATTGCAATATCCGGTAGATGAAAGAAACGTAAATAATGCGAATAGGCAAGATGCTGCTTCAGCAATTGGGGGGGATGAGCTAACTACTAAAGTTTTTTGGGACGTTAACTAATTATTTTGTTGTTTATCATTTTTTAAAAGAGGGTGTCCGAAAAGTCGGGACACCCTTTTTTTGTTTGTTGATTTTCTCTAAAAATATTATTTTAGAGTCGTTCAAAATACAACGATGGCTAAGATAGTTTTTAAAAATCAAACAGGCAATTGCCCGGAATTATTTCCGGTAAGCATTTTTGATAAAATCCCTGAAAACCATCCTGTCCGTTTAATTGACTCGGTGGTCAACTCATTGGATATCAGTAACATTCTTAAGAAGTACAAAGGAGGTGGGACATCGGCCTATCGTTCCAGGATGATGATCAAGGTCTTGTTTTACAGTTATCTCTCCAATGTGTATTCCTGTAGAAAAATAGCCAAGGCACTTCAGGAGAATATTCATTTTATGTTTATATCGGGAAATTCAGCTCCTGATTTCAGGACGATCAATATTAATCTTTGAGTTTTCTAGCCTATTTTCCTTTTTCAAAAGTATTAGATTTAGAATCCTTTTGTTTTTTTAGTGTAATGTTTGTAGTATTTTTAAAAAAAATACTACTTATATGAAAAATAATTACCTCTACTATTTAATTTTTTTCTGTCTCATTTCATTAGCGACTTTATATGTCTATACCAATAATGTTTCAGAAAAGTCTAATTATTTAATTAATGCCAACAAGGAATTTTGGTCTATCAAAAAAACTAAAATTAAATCTGGTCAAGATGCTTACATGAAGCCTGACGGATTTATTGAATATTATAATTCAATTTCAAAAAGATTAGATCAAACTACCTCAGACTATAAAGGTGGCTATCGTTTTAGTGAACTATCAAAATCATTTAAAAATTCTGCTCAAGCAAGAAATGCTAATTTAGAAGCAGAATTTATTTCTAGAGGACCGGGAAATGTTGGGGGCAGAACTCGGGCTATTGCTATAGATCCTGCAGATGATACACATTGCACTTGGATAGCAGGTGCTGCGAGTGGAGGATTATGGAAAACTACAGATTGTGGTGAAACATGGGAAAATATTTCTCCAGATTTACCAAATCTTTCAACCAACTCTATTGCTCAGGCTGCTTCTAATCCTAATGTTATATATGTTGGAACTGGTGAGGTTTTCGCTGGGAATTCTAGCTTTGTTAGAGGTGACGGTATTTACAAATCAACTGATAGAGGAGTGTCATGGACGCAACTATCTTCTACAGTTTCAAATGTAGACTATGAATCAGTAAATAGAATTGCTATTGATCCTACTAACGAAAACATAGTAATGATAGCTACAAACACTGGTATTTTGAGATCAACTGACGGTGGCTCAAGTTGGACTAAGGTTTTTGATTCACCCAATGGTGCATCAGTTCAAGATTTACAAGTAGATCCTTCTGATTTTAATATTCAATATGCAGGTGTAAATAGTATTGGTATTTATAAATCAACTGATGGTGGTTTAACTTGGACTAATTCATCAATTGGAATTTCACAAGGAGCTAGATTTGAAATAGCAGTTGCACCTAGTGATCCAAATATTGTCTATACTTCAACTTGGGTATCTGTAGCTGGTGAAAACAATGATTTGACAATTCTATATTATAGTTCTGACAAAGGTCAGTCTTGGGGACAGGTTCAAGTTCAGGAAGGTTTTAACAGTAATTTATTTTTAAACGAACAAGGATGGTACGATAATTCCATTGAGGTAAATCCTTATGATCCTTATGAGGTTTTTGTAGGGGGTGTAAATATCGGTAAATACAATCTGGATCCAGCTACTCAGAGCGTGGAAAGCCAACTTATCAGTATTGATGAAGAAAATACAGGGTTTTTGAGTTTTGTTAATTTTGGTGCAACATATATTGGCGGAACCATTAATGTTTCTGATGGAAACCTTAATCCATCTCAAAACCCTGTTTCAGTTGAAATAAGATGGGGGGCAGACAACCAACAAAAAGCTCATAGGTTTACAGTCCCTAGTAATGGAGGTAGTAATGGAGATGGTGGTGCAGGAATTTCTCCAACTGAATATTCTTACCAAGATTATGTAGATGTACCATTTGAAGTATGGGATATAGAGAACAATCGTCAATTAATGGTTTCCTTTAGAGATCAGGAAGATAATGGGATATTTAATCTAAATCCTCGGGATGATGAAAATGATCCATCTCTTTTAACTGCAAGAGAATATCTTTATATTCATGATGTTGATTATGATGCCTCTAATCCAAATTCTGACATAAGTACAACTTCAGGTGGTGTTGAATTTGCTAACATGTATTATTTTTGGCCAATTTTAGCAACTGGAGCCACTTGGGATCCTTCTACATTTAATAATTCCATTTTAAGATTAAATATCGGTGATGTACCAGTAGTGGCATCAGAAGCATCGGCAGTATATGATGCTTATGGGAATTATCAAGGGCAAAATTCTAATTCCTTGCATCCAGATCATCATAATTTGACATTTGTAAAAACCAATGAAGAAAATGAGGAGTTTATGGTTGTAAATGGCAATGATGGAGGTTTTGGTTTTTCAACTGATAATGGTGTTACTTTTGTTGAAAGAGAAAACGGTTATGTAACCTCACAGTTTTATGGTGCAGATAAAATGCCTGGTTCTGACAAATATGTAGGGGGAATGCAAGATAATGGTACCTATGTTTCATCTGGCGAAACTGTAGATGCAACCAATAATTACAATTTTGTGATTGGAGGTGATGGTTTTGAGGTTATTTGGAATTCAGCTGATACAGACTTTGTTATTGGAGGGTCTCAGTTTAATGGTATTAGAAGATCGACAAATGGAGGTCAGTCATTTTCATCAGCTACAAATGGAATTACAGATGGTCCATTTATAACACGATTAGCTGGGTCTTCAAAATCTCCTGATGTGATATATGCAATAGGTGGAGCTGGAGTATATAAAAGTACGGACTTTGGTGGTTCTTGGACTATGAAACCGATTGAAGATGAGCGTTGGGGCGGAACTGCTAGTGCTAGTGATG
>QNXU01000190.1 GCA_003973485.1 Bacteroidota bacterium
CATACTTTAAAATTGATTCAGCTTTTTGACAAAGATATTAGAAAATAAAAACTATAAATTCTTAAGAAGCTATATTTTTGCATTCTTATGCAATTTACGATTTCAAACAAAGATAAAAATTGGAGTTTTAATATTGCCATGTGCGGTGGATATCTCCCCAGCACGAGCATTCGAGTTTTTATCTTTGTTTGAAATCGTAAATTGCATAAGAATGCAAAAATATAGCTTCTTAAGAATTTATAGTTTTTATTTTCTAATATCTTTGTCAAAAAGCTGAATCAATTTTAAAGTATGGATCAAATTCACCTCTATAGTCTTATTTTTTTTATTGTATTCTTGATTCAGGCTTATTTTCATTTTAGATATTTTTTTCCATTTGTATTAGGAAAACCTCAAGCACAAGAGCAAATTCCAAAAACAGAAGCTGTATCTGTGGTAATTTGTGCTCACAATGAACTTCAAAACTTAAAACAAAACTTGCCCCAATTTTTAAATCAGGATTTTGAAGATTTTGAGGTGATTTTAGTAAATGACCGGTCAAATGATGGAAGTAAAGATTGGTTAACAAAACAAGAAGAAACTTATGCACATCTAAAAGTTATTTCAATAGAAAAAACACCAATAAATTTTAATCCAAAAAAATATGCTTTAACAAAAGGTATAGAATCCGCTTCATACGATATAATTCTATTGAGTGATGCAGATTGCCAGCCAGCCTCTGTTCATTGGGTTGACAGAATGTCACAATCTTTCAGAAAGTCAACAACCATTGTTTTAGGTGCTTCTTTATATAAAAAAAAGAAAGGGTTATTGAATCAATTCATTCGATTTGAAACTTTACAAACAGCTCTACTGTATTTATCATTCGCTTTTAAAAAGGAGCCCTATATGGGTGTTGGAAGAAATTTAGCTTATAGAAAATCCTACTTTCAAAAAAATAATGGATTTCAAAACTTAAGTTCAATTTTGGGTGGAGATGATGATTTGTGGGTTAATAGACATGCTAATCAGGGAAACACAGAAATTTGCATCCATCCAGAAAGCTTGACTTATTCAAATCCGAAAGAAAGCTGGAGTTCATTTTTTAAGCAAAAAAAAAGGCACTTATCTGTTGGGAAATATTATAAAGTTAAGGATAAACTCAAATTGGGCCTACTACATTTCACACAAACTTTATTGTGGTCGCTATTTATATTAGGCATTTTGTTGGGAAGTCCAACTGATTGTTTAATTTTAAGTTTCCTTATGTTAATCTATGTAGTAGGACAATATGTCGTGTTTTATAAGCTTAGCATTAATTTTGGGATTAAATTTTGGCATTACAATTTACCCGTTTTAGAAATCCTATTTATACTTTATTATTGGATTTGGGGAATTTATGCTTCACTAACAAAGCATCTTAAATGGAAATAAATAAAAATAGAAATTTTTCAGAAAAGGCATTAAAAGATTTTAGACTAATAGATCAAGCTGTAATAGCTAAAGATCAAATGGCTTATGCTGAGTTGATGAAAAGATATAGAAAGCCTGTTTATCACATGGTTTTGAAAATGGTGAGAAACGTAGATGATGCTGAGGATTTAACCATTGAGGCATTTTCTAAAGCTTTTAAAAGTCTCCACAGATTCAAAAAAGACTATACCTTCAGTACATGGCTTTTCAGAATTGCTACTAATAATGCTATTGATTTCATTCGAAAAAAGAAATTGAGGACTATTAGTATCCATTCCTCCTACAAGGATGATAATGGAGACGCTGTGGAAATCGATGTGGAAGACAAAGGGAATTTAACACCTCAAGACAGAGCTATTAAAGATCAAAGAATTGAATTAATGCGCATGTTTGTAGATAAATTACCCGCTAAATATCAGCGTTTGGTGAAACTAAGATATTTCCAAGAATTATCTTACGAAGAAATAGCAACCGAGCTTGAGGCCCCATTAGGAACTATTAAAGCGCAATTACACCGTTCCAGAGAATTGATGCGTGAGTTGATTCAAGGTAAAGAAACCAATTTTTAATGGATAGCATTAAAATTATCAATAAGTATTTTCCTGAACTTAGTGCACAGCAACAGGCGCAATTTCAGGAGTTAGGTAATTTATATGCCGAATGGAATGAAAAAATCAATGTTATTTCAAGAAAAGATATTGAACATATCTATGAAAAACATATTCTTCATGCATTAGCAATTGCCAAATTTCAAGATTTATCTAACAAAAAAGTACTAGATGTTGGCACAGGTGGTGGCTTTCCAGGTATTCCGTTAGCAATTTTGTTTCCAAATGCACATTTTACTTTAGTTGATTCAATTGGAAAGAAAATAAAAGTGGTGAAGGCTGTAGCTGAAGCCTTAGGTCTAGAAAATGTAGAAGCCTATCATCAAAGAGCCGAGAAAACTAAAGGTAAATTTGACTTTGTTGTGAGTAGAGCTGTTACTCGAATGAAAAATTTTCTACATTGGATTAATCAAAAAATTGAAGCTGATAAACCAGAAGATAATTGTGGAGTTATAGCATTAAAAGGTGGGGATTTGGAAGAAGAAATGGCGGAAATAAAAAGAATGTATCAAGAAATTCCAATTTCAGATTATTTTTCAGAACCATTTTTCGAGACAAAGAAAATTATTTTTGTACCCTTCTAAAGTTTAGATATGAAAATTTTAAAATGGATTCTTATAGTATTAATCGCAATAGGGTTAATAGGCTATGTTACATTTTTAATTATAGATGAAGATCTACCTAAAGGCAAGCAGGGGGGAAAAGCTGAACAATTGGCCGATAAAATGCTTGATGCAGTTAATGATTCCGCTTGGAAAGAAATAGCAGTAGTAAAATGGAATTTAGGTGGGCAACGCGATATTGTTTGGGATAAAAATAGACATTGGGCAAAAGTTTCGTGGGACGATTACAATGTATTCATCAAATTAGATTCAAAAAAAGGTGTCGCTTTTGCAAAAGGTAAACAAGTGGAAAGAGATGAAGTTCTTGATAAACTACTGAAGGATGCTTATGAAATATGGGCTAATGATTCCTTTTGGTTAAACCCGATTACTAAAATTAGAGATGCTGGAACAGAAAGAAGATTTGTGGAGCTAGATGATGAAAAGCTCAATGGACTTCTAATCACTTATAAAAGTGGTGGAGTAACCCCTGGCGATTCATATTTATGGCTTGTTAATAGAGAAACAGGAATGCCTGAATCTGTAAAAATGTGGGTACAAATTATTCCAGTTGGAGGAGTTGAATTTAGTTGGGAAAACTGGCATACAACATCAGGAGGTGCTAAAATAGCCCAAACTCACGAGAGCATTTTCACCATCAACCTGACTGCACTTAAAACATGGACTTCTATTGATGCATATCCAGAAAAGGATGAATTTAAAAGTTTAGAAAGTGTGAACTGATAAAAAACATTATCACAATCTAAATTTATTTTATCATTAATCCTTTAATTATGAAAGCATTCCAAAAATGGGGCAGAAAATTTAATATTAATATCCTAAATAGATGAAAATTTTAAAATGCTTATACTACCTTTGTATCCCATAAGTATAGCAGGCATTTCAAAAATAACTTATGGCATCTCAAAAAAATACTAAATTCATCTTTGTTACTGGTGGTGTAACCTCTTCCTTAGGAAAAGGAATTATAGCGGCTTCATTAGCTAAATTGTTACAGGCTCGTGGATTTTCTGTAACAATTCAAAAATTAGACCCCTATATTAACGTTGATCCAGGAACGCTTAATCCTTATGAACATGGGGAATGTTTTGTAACGGAAGATGGTGCAGAAACTGATTTGGATTTAGGACATTATGAAAGGTTTTTGAACATCAATACCTCTCAAGAAAATAATGTTACCACAGGTAGAATCTATTATAATGTAATTACAAAAGAACGAGAAGGTGCTTATTTGGGTAAAACAGTTCAGGTAATTCCACATATCACGGATGAAATCAAAAGAAATATTTATGCAGTAGCCGAAAAAAATGATTATGACATTGTTATAACAGAAATCGGAGGCTGTGTAGGTGATATTGAATCTTTGCCATTTATTGAAGCTGTTCGACAGGTGAAATGGGATGTAGGGCCAAATAATTTCCTTGTTATTAATTTGACGCTTATCCCCTATTTGAAGGCTGCAGGTGAATTAAAAACAAAGCCAACGCAGCATGCTGTAAAGCAATTATTAGAATCAGGTATTCAGCCAGATATTTTGGTATGCCGAACTGAACATAAATTACCACAGGAGATCAGAAAAAAACTTGCTCTTTTCTGCAATGTGAACATCAATTCAGTAATTGAAGCTATGGATGCAGATTCAATTTATGATGTGCCATTATTGATGAGAAAAGAAAAGCTTGATGAAAGAGTATTAGCCAAATTAAAACTTTCTCATAAAGTTGAACCTGAATTAACTCAATGGAAAAATTTCTTAGGGAAATTAAAGAATCCAATATCCGACATAAATATTGCTTTAGTTGGTAAATATATTGAATTGCCTGATGCCTACAAATCCATAACAGAGGCATTTATTCACGCTGGGGCGGAAAATGAAACCAAGGTAAACGTAAAATGGATTCATTCTGAAGAAGTAAATGCTGAGAATGTAAAATCATTATTAGATAATGTGCATGGTGTGTTAGTGGCGCCTGGTTTTGGAGAAAGGGGGATTGAAGGAAAAATTGAAACCATAAAATATTGCCGAGAAGAAAAATTACCTTTTTTTGGAATTTGTTTGGGAATGCAATGCGCAGTAGTTGAATTTGCAAGAAATGTTTTAGGATTAAAAGATGCAACATCAACTGAGATGGAAAGTAAAACTAAAAATCCTATCATTGATTTAATGGATGAACAAAAAAGCATTACCCAAAAAGGAGGCACCATGCGTTTAGGTTCCTATGCTTGTGAGCTGAAAAAGAACACAAAAGCCTATCAAGCCTATGGAAAAACCAAAATAAATGAGCGTCATAGGCACAGATACGAATTTAATAACAGATATTTGCAAGATATTGAAGCTGCGGGCATGAAAGCTACAGGAATTAATCCTAAAACAGGATTAGTAGAAATAGTTGAAATTCCAGACCATCCGTGGTTTGTAGGAACACAATTTCACCCTGAGCTTAAAAGTACTGTTTTAAATCCACATCCTTTGTTTGTGCGATTTGTAAAAGCAAGTTTAGAACATAAAATTTTATCAGAATCGAATTAATTACAATTTAGATGGACAAAAATCAAGCAACAGGACTTATCCTGATTTCTATTTTAATGATTGCCTATTTCTGGTTTTTTGCGGATGCACCGCAACAACCTGAAAACATAGAAAGTAATCAGGTAGAACAAAACGATCAACAAGAAAAGGAAATAAAAACATCCGATAATATTAATCAATCTGCAGCTGCAATTGAAAGTGATTCTAGTCTTAATCAAGCGTTAATCAATCAATTTGGAGTTTTTGCAAATGTCGCTAAGGGTGAATCACAAATTTCCTCTTTCAATACCGAAACTTTAAATATTCAGTTCAACTCCAAAGGTGGAAGAATTAGTAAAGTTGAATTAAAAGAATTCGAAACGCATGATGGTCAACCTCTTATCATAACAAACCAAGAGGACGAAGAAAAAGAGTTGTTATTTAATACCTCTACTGGAGCAATTAATTTATATGATCTTCATTTTGAGATGGAAGGGTCTCCAAAAAGAGAACTTTCGAATGGAGATACAATAGAAGTGAAATTTGTTGCTCAAATTGCTCCTAATAAAAGTATTGAACAGATTTATACCTTATCAGGAAATCAATATCAAGTTGGTTATTCATTAGCTTTCAATGGTTTCACTAATGAAATATTAGGAGACCAATTAACGCTACAGTGGAATAAAAAAATGCGCAAGTTCGAGAAAGACCTTGAGCAAAGCAGAATGAAAGTTACTATGAACTACTATTCCGAAGAAGAAGGAATGGATGGTTTAAGTGAACGATCTGAGGAAGATAATGAAGAACTTGCTGAGCCCATTAAATGGTTCTCTTTTAAGCAAAACTTCTTTATGGAAGCTTTAATCTCGGATATTCCAATGAAGAGAGCTGAATTTGCTACAGATATTGAAGGTTTATCTGATGATTATGTAAAAAGAGGAAAAGCTAAAGTTGAAATTCCTTTAGCTGAAGTAAGTAATAAAGCAGGTGAATTCAAATATTACTTTGGCCCAAACAATTACAAGACACTTCAAAAAGTTGCCCCTGATTTTGAAGAAAACGTTTATTTAGGTTGGTTCCCAATTAGCTTGGTGAATAAATATATCATCATTAATGTATTTTATGTATTAGAGAAATACATCAGCAGTTACGGATGGATTATCATCATTCTCGTATTATTAATAAAATTAGCACTCTCCCCTCTTTCTTATAAGTCTTATGTTTCAATGGCCAAGACGAAAGTTTTAAAGCCTCAATTGGACGAAATAAAGGAGAAGCATGGTGGAGATATGCAAAAAGCACAAGCTGACCAAATGGACCTCTATCGAAAAGTAGGTGTAAATCCACTTTCGGGCTGTATTCCATTATTGCTCCAAATGCCAATTTTATTTGCCATGTTCTATTTCTTTCCAAGTTCAATTGAGCTAAGGCAAGAATCTTTCTTATGGGCAAGTGATTTATCTACCTATGATAGTGTCTTAAGTCTACCTTTTGAAATTCCATTTTATGGGGATCACGTGAGTTTATTCACAATCTTAATGACTTTATCTACCCTATTAATTACCTGGTCACAGGGTCAGGTGAGTTCCGTACAGGGTCCAATGAAAAATATTCAATACTTAATGCCAGTAATTTTCATGTTTGTATTGAATAGTTTCCCGGCAGCATTAAGTTTCTATTACCTAATAGCTAATTTAATTACTTTCGGTCAGCAGACTTTGATTAGAAGAATGATTGATGAAGATAAAATTCATGCCATATTAGAGGAAAATAAAAAGAAAAACGCCAATAAGAAGACTTCCAAATTCCAGCAGAGATTGCAAGAAGCAATGAAAGCAAGTGAGGAAGCCAAAAAAGAAAAGGATAAAAACAAAAAGAAGAAAAAGTAAAACTTCTTTCAACATAACTATTAATCTAAAGGTGAGTCAGCAAAGGCTCACCTTTTTTTTATCTCCTATTTTTAAGATAATTCCAATCTTAATAGACAGCAATTTTTACATTGAAAGTTGGGGTGAAATTCTAGTATGTAACCTTTATTTGTTAAAATTTTCATAAAAAATACAGCTTTATAGGTATTGTTTTATAATTTAATTATTCAAAATATTGTTAAACGAAACAATAATGTCATGATCTACCTATTCAGAACAATTTTATGAAGCTTTTCTATACTTTTATACTCTTGTTTGTTGCTGTCAACTTACCTCTCCATTCTCAGCCAGAAACGATAGAATTTCGGCATATGGATAGAACTAGTGGCCTAGATCAACCTTTCCCATTCCATATAATTCAAGATCAAAAAGGTTTTATATGGATAGCTGGGCAAAACGGACTGTGGCGTTATAGCGGAAGCCAATTCAAGCACTTCTATCACATATCAAACGACAGTAATTCACTTGCTTATGATTTTATTTGGCGAATTTTAGAAGATAAAGAGGGGAATATTTGGGCTGGAACCTATGGCGGAGGTCTTTCAAAATACGACCCAGTAAAAAATTTATTCACTAATTATAGATATGATAAAGATAATCCAAAATCCATCAGTAACGACCATGTAAGAGGTTTGGAAGAGGATGGAAGTGGTAATATATGGGTTGGTACCAATAAAGGATTAGACCGGCTCAATGTCAAAACTGGAGAGTTTGAAAGGTTTTCCTTAGCTGATGGACTTTCAAGCATGGTTATTCGTGATCTCAAGCTATCTGAAGATGGAAAAAAGCTCTTTGTAGCTACTGCGGGTGGGCTTAATATTCTTGACTTGTCAACCAATACTTTCAAGGTGATCGATACTAGTTTACCTGAAGGCTACAGGCTAAACTACAATTATGTATATGACATAATTGAACTCAATAGAAATGAAATATTGATTGCCACCGGTAGAGGTCTCCATATCATGAATTTAGAAAATGAAAAAGTAACACTTTTTCCATCGAATGTTGAGAATAAAGGACCTAGTAGTACAGTCATTTTCAGTATAAAACCAGACCCATTAGATACCAATAGATTGTGGTTAGCAACCATGAATGGCATTAATAGCTACAACATCAAAGAAAAACGATTTAGCAAAATTAATGCGGTTCAAAAGAACACGAGCGATATTGGTGGTCGGAACATATACAATGTTTTTAAAGATAGAAATGGAGGACTATGGGCAGGAGTTAATAATGCAGGTATTTATTATAGCCATCCTTCTTTTAACAAATTTAGAACAGAAAATTTTTTAGATGAAGGAATTGAAAAATATTTAAATCGATACACAAGCTTCATTCGACATAACGAGGAGGAAATCCTTATTACCACCTATTCAGGCTTGGTAGTTTGGAATCATAAAACCAATGAAAAACAGTTTTATAAAATTCCTGACCCTGATAATTTAGATATCAATCGCCTTAGTGGCATTACATGCATAGGAAATGGGATGTATCTGATTTCGGTTTGGGGTAAGTTTGCGTATTTATGGGATCACCATAACAGGAAACTAAATACCCTGCAAGACAACTCTAATTTTAGCAATATAACCTTTAATTTAACTGCTTTTGGCGATAGCAAAGGTCGTGTTTGGTTGGGGAATCGTGATAAAGGATTATTCCAATACTATCCAGAAACTAATAAAATCAAGCAATTCCCAGTAAGTGACCTCAGTAAACTAGAAAATAGTGGAGATGAACATGTGAAATACATTTTTGAAGACAGCAAAAAAAGGCTATGGGTAGGAACAGCAGGAGGATTGCATGTGCTAAATGGGAATACTAACACCTTTACGAAATATGCTTCAGGTGAAAATAAAAATACATTGAGCAATGGTAATATAAATCATATCTCGGAAAGTAAAAACGGTGGATTATGGATCAGTACTGAACTAGGGTTATGCTATTTTGATTTTGAAAAAGAAGAGTTCAAAAGATATTTTAAAGAAGATGGTCTACCTTCAAACGTAATCAGCAGTGCTTTAGAAGATGATAATGGCGATTTATGGGTAGCCACTGCTTCTGGTTTAGCCAGAATTCAAGAAAATGGTAAAATATCAAATTATGATAAAAGTGATGGATTAATTGACGAGTATTTTGTCTTCGGATCAGCTTACAAAGATGATTCTCTGGGAATAATTTTTGGCACATCAACTGAACTTGTCATTATCAATACTGATCAAATTGTTTTCAATTCTACCACACCACAAATTCAACTGGAGAAGTTGATAATTAACAATGAAGTTGTCAGCCCACAAAATAGACCAGACGTATTGGAAAAAGGGTTTGCAAGGACTGGCCGCATAAAATTAAAGCAATCGGACTATTTAGTTAGCATAACCTTTGATGCTCTAAATTTAATAAATGGTCATAAAAATCAATATTCAGTATTTTTAGAAGGCTGGGATAAAGATTGGAGAGCGCCAACGAAAGATCGTTCTGTAAGTTTTAGTAAACTAACACCTGGAAATTACAAACTTCATATTAAAGCAAGTAATGATGAAAAAGTTTGGTCCAAAGCACAGGTCGGCTTAAACATTGAAGTATTGCCTTTTTGGTACGAGTCTATACTATTTAGAGCATTACTTAGTATAAGCATCATCTCTTTAGTTGGCCTAATCATTTATGGAAGGTTCAATACTATTAAAAAGAATAATAGATTGTTGGAGAAAAAAGTTAAAGATCGAACTGGTGAAGTCCTAGCGCAAAAAGAAGAAATTGAAAGTCAAAACGAAGTCTTACAATCTAGAAATAACCGAATTGAACTTTTATTAAGAGAGCTAAATCACAGAATTAAAAATAACCTACAATTAATTTCAAGTATATTAAACCTACACAGCAGAAGCACTCAAAACCAAGACGCAAAAATGGCGCTAACGGAGGGGAAATTGAGAATGCAAGCACTCTCCTTATTACATCAGAAGCTCTATATGACAGAGAAATACACTGAGGTAAATTGCAAGGACTATATAAGAGAGTTGTTGGACTACCTTTCTATCGCATTTAAAAGTAATTATTCCGATGTGAATTTCAAGTTAGACATAGATGACTTCAAATTAAACCTAGATCAAGCTGTACCATTAGGATTAATTCTAAATGAACTAGTAACAAATTCATTAAAGCATAGTGGAAAAGATGAATTAATAATTGATTTAAAAGCAAAAAAAGAAAAAGATAAAATTTCAATTTCTTTAAAGGACAATGGAAAAGGAATCAGTCAGGAACAATTTGAAAACAGCAGTTCATTTGGAATAAGTATGATAAAATCATTAGTGGAGCAAATAAATGGAGAGCTAAGTGTAGGATGCAAAAACGGACCTCATTTCAAACTAGAGTTTTTAAGTAAAGAAACAGAATAATTAAATGGAAGAATATAAAAACATATTGATTATTGAAGATGAATTATTAATTGCTCAAGACCTCTCCTATTTGTTGGAAGATTTAGGTTTTAATTGCATTGGAATTGCAAAAAACTATGAAAGAGCTATGTTTTTGTTTAATACAAATGAAGTACATTTAATTCTTTGCGACATTAATATTGAAGGCGAAAAGGATGGGATTGAAACTGTTTTTGAACTAAATAAAATCAAAAAAATTCCCATCATCTATCTTTCTGCTTATTCGGACCACGAACTTATAAAAAGAATATCGGATTCATCGACTTACGGTTATTTAGTCAAACCTTATAATGAAAGAAGTTTAGAAGTAGCCATTAATGTAGCCATTAATAAATTTTATCAAAAAGAATTTAAAGAAATAAATACAGATTTCTTGTCAAATTTTACTTCCAGAGAAGTCGACATCATCAAGCTTTTAGCTGCAGGGAAATCAAGTTCAGAAATAGCTGATATACTTTTTATTAGCCCACAAACAGTCTCAAAACATAGAAGTAATATATTGAAAAAATCAGGTTGCAAAAGTTCTACCGAGTTGATCCATCAATATTATCAATAAAATTGAAATTTATAAAAGCCTGATAATCAATTATTTTAGTGAGTATAAAGTAAAGAAATACTTGAATAGTACCATTCTTAAAAATATTTCTTTAACTTATTGGTTGAAATGTGGTAATAAATCATGTCAATATGAGGTTATACACTCACCCAAAATTACGAATTACGGTTGAAGAGATTAATAGCATTCCATACATTAAAGAAGTTTGGAGAGGAATTTTAAACCCTGTAGTTTTTAGAGATTTAATTAATACCTCTTTGGATATCTATGCAAAAGAAATCAAAAAATATAAAATAACAGGCCAAGATAAATTCCTTTTATTTGCAGATGTAACTGAATTAGAAATGATTCGACAAGAAGAAATTACTTGGCTTGATTCCGAAATTAACCCACAATATGAAAAGCTAGGATTTACACATCAGGCCGTTTTGTCTCCGATTACACAATTAGCTTCCAACAAGGTTGATGAATACAATACTGAGGATGATAATGCCCCATTTGTTACTAAAACTTTTAAAGATCATAAAAAAGCCCTAAAATGGTTTATGAATGACATTTCTAAATAAGTCTCAACTACCTGTATTATTCTAGAATAACCGATTCATCTTTAGGATATTTCACATCATAAACAAAAATTCGGTTTTCTGTTTTGTTACTTTCTATTTGCATATCCCATCTTAACTCACCCGTCTTTTCGTTATAATTCGCTTTTGATAATTTTTCTACTGATACTTCAATATCATCTCTAAGTGAGACTGGAACTTGATCATATAATGTTAAATCAATATTTTGAGATTTTGTGTTCCTTACTTTTATATCAAACCCAATTTTCTTATTTCTATTGAAACCAATAAAACTACTTTTATTAAAATCATCAATCTTATTTCGTTCTATTACAATGCTTTTATCATTTCCCAATGAAATCTTTAAAGTATCAATAGTCGCATTAGCATTTAAAATGGAAGTGCCTACAAACGATCCTTCAAAGAATAATTTTGCTTCACCCTCCATCAAATTATATTGATCCCAATTTGCAATTCCCGCAATCAAATAAGCATTCTTATCCAATTTTGGAATGGCAACATATTTATACTCAGCATCCATTTTGTATTTTTTTAAATCAATATAGGTTTGAGGGTTTCCTGATTTTATGGTGTAAGGCTCATCTACTACAAATTCTACATTGGTTTGTCTTTTGATGGTGGTAGCGGTCATTCTTTGTGCTTGTTTGACATTTACACCTGATACTTTTCCTTGAAGCCTATATACAGCTGAGGAAGTTTCCTCTTCAGCATCAGAGTCTAAGACTACAACCTCGGATAATTGCTGAACATCTGAGCTCAAACTGACATTCAATACTGAAGAATTTACATTTACTGTTTTTGTCTTCATTCCTATGTAACTAAACTTCAGTTGATTTGATCCTTTAGGCATTGTAATTGAATAATTCCCCTCCAAATCTGTATTTGTACCAATGGAGGTTCCTGTAACAAGCACATTAACTCCAGGCAATCTTTCACCAGTTGCTGCATCCATAACAGTCCCTTTTACAGAGTTATTACTAATTCTTAAATTGGATAAATTATTATTCTGAAAATTGGTAAATCTTGCATAATCCAAATACCAAGTTTCTAATTCTGGTGCTTGCTTATTTTGATTGGGTTCAGCATTCGAAAACCTCAATTTCACATCATTCCAATCTTCACCTGTTTGCTGAAAAACCTCTGCCTGATATTCTAAATCAATAGGTTTCGTAATATCCGTTACATTTAATCTGTATTTAGGATACCAGCCGGCACCGTCCACAAAGTAACTGATTTCAAAAGTTGAGTTAGTTGTTTGAAGTGCCTCAAGCTCAATTAAAATATTACTTTTAGTTTCATTCTTAGAACCTTTAAAAGTATTTAACTGTCTTTTTAAGTTACTTAATCTGGTTTTCAAATCATCAATTTCCAACCTAATATCTGATTGTTCAGTTTTAATAGCAGTTAATTCTTTCTCATATAGACTTAACATTTGAAGCAATTGATTAGAATTCACATTTTCACTTCCTAGATTTTTATTGGCTGAAATAAGGTTTTCTTTCTCATTTAAAACTTCAATTCTATTAGTTTTTCTTCTAAGGTCAGATTCTACTTTATCAATAATTGTTTGAATACTATCAACCCTTTTGGTCTTCGTTTCTATTTCCAAATAGTCATACTGGTGCTGAACCGATAGAATTTTAATATCTCCCGTTCCTTTGACATTAATACTATTGGGGTCTAAAAGGGCTGATAAGGATTTTATAACCAGCGTATGCTCTCCTTTCTTTAAATTAATTTCTCCAGCTCTAAACACCTGAGCACCTTGCAGATAAACTGTAATTTCTTTGATATCTGTTTTCAAGGTTTTCTCACTGTCTCCAGTTTGAGCAAAAAACGGATTAGAAACTATAACAAATAAAAAAAGTAATAGGAAAGCTTTCATAATATATTCATTAAATAAAAAGTACAATTAAAGGGAGATTACTCAAACAACTTCACTTCTTCTATTACCTCTGGTGTAACCTTGAAAAATTCTTCATGAATATTAAATGCAGGTTCACCATTTCTATCCAACTCTTGGTAAAAGCTATCCTCATTCATCACATAGGAGTTTACATTATCCCATAGGTTATACCTTAAGATATTCATCACTTGCTTTTTCAAGGTTTCATCTACAATAAGGAATAAAGATTCCAATCTTCTTTCAAAAGAACGAACCATCATATCAGCACTTCCACCATAAACTTTTGGTTCTCCATTATTATGGAAATAGTAAATTCTTGAATGCTCCAAATAATTTCCAACT
>QNXU01000321.1 GCA_003973485.1 Bacteroidota bacterium
GGATTTCGGAAGCACTTACCGGATCCTGTTGATGCCATTCCAATAGTACAGACAGCTTTGCATGAAAAGGGGATTTGTCAGTACTTCCCAATAAAGTTTCTGTTAGTTCTAAATCGACTTCACCATTTTCTCCTTCATAGCGAGTTGCCATATAAAACATCATACGAGCGACATCTCCTTTTACCTCATCTCGTGGTTCCCAAACATCTGCTGTGCTGCTTGTTTTGGATAAAGTACTTCCAGAATATGCACCCTGAGTATCTACATAATACGTATCGCCATAGTCAAAATTCATATTTCCTCTTGCACCATTAGTAGAAATATCAGCTACAGCTAAATGATGACAATCAGTTCCTGGGCCTTCACTGGTGCCAAAATCTCCTCTTGATTTTGCCCAAACATGTTCTCTGTTCCATCCGTCACCATTATTATATTCTGCGGCAGCATCCATTGAAAAACCCGAATAAATTCCAATTACATTGGCTGAATTATTCGGGTCTCTATCTGCTTCTTTTAAAATGTCCCATACATCTGTGCCGGAACTGCTATAGGGATAAGTAGTGTGGCCACTAATAATATCATTTAAGGCTGCTTTAAGTTGTTCTCCAGTTTTACCGTTAGCGGCATCATAGTATCCCGAAGGAATTTGTGCTTGTAGGGGATGAAAAAATAAACCCATCAAAAACAAAAGCATTATGCCTCTGATGAGGTTTTGGGTTTTAAATTTAAATAGCATATTAGTTTAGTTAAGTTGGTTTAGTACAATTTTATCAGCCCCTCAATCCGCACGTTCCTCATGATTGATTTATATTTTAAAAAATTACAGATGCAAATAAAATAACTAATTTTCAGCTAATGAAGTGATTACGGAATGTTAATGATTTGATAATATTAGAATTATTCAAAATTGATTTTATATAGTCTTACCGATAAAATACAATTATGTTTTAATAAAAAAAGCGCAGATGTTTTCATTATCTGCGCTTGCACTTCCTAATTCTGGATGAGGAGTTATTGCTCTTGAACGAATGATTTTAATAGCGCTCGTACTTCTTCATTATTTTCCACTGCATATTTTGCATAAGAAAAACCACTTCCAACTTTAACAGTTAAAGCCTCTTTAGGAAGAGCTTCAAAAGTATCTTCATCTGTTCTGTCATCTCCAAAAGCCATAATAAAATCAACTTTCTCTCCTTTTAATCTTTCTATGGCAGCTTTCCCTTTGTTTATGACGGAAGGCTTCACTTCCACTACATGGTCGCCTTCTATTACATCTAGCCCTTTATTGGTCATGAAGTGTTTCAAATGACTGGATAATTCACTAGACCTTAAGCTACCTAAACCTTTCTCTACTTTTCGATAATGCCATACCAAAGTATGTTCTTTTTCTTCCAAAAATGAGCCAGGCGTTCTTTGGATATAAAATTCCAAAATGTCTCGTGCTTCATTTTTCCAGCCGTCCTCCTGTAAATCTCCGTTAACTTGCCATTTAGCTCCTGCTCTTTTGGTTTTTATTCCATGTTCAGCAATTAAATCAATATTAAATTCATCTAACCATTCTTCCAGAGTGGCGGCTTTTCTTCCACTGATCACTACCAATTTTGCTTTTACCGCTAATTGATGCAGAATTTGTGCTAATTCGGCATCTGGAGCGCATTCATCTGGGTTTTCATGAAAAGGAACTAAGGTTCCATCATAATCAAGGAAGATTATTGGATTTTTCGCCTTCTTGAATTCTTTGGTAATATTGCTTTTAATTTTATCATTTAGCTTTTTAGTAGCCATTGATTGCTGTCGCTCTTTCAGATCTTTTAAATTATTCATAAAAAGATCAACCCACTGGAAGATAGTATATTTCTTCACCGTTTTTTGCATAATTTTCATCCTGCGCTTTTGCTCATTTAATGGCATTTCCAATGCTCTTTTAATAGCTTCTACCATTTCATTCTGATCATTTGGGTTCACCAAAATAGCATCAGAAAGCTCTTTGGAAGCTCCTGCCATCTCACTTAATATTAAAACACCATCTTCATTTTCACGGCTGGCAATAAATTCTTTGCAGACTAGGTTCATCCCATCTCTTTTAGGAGTAATCATGGCAATTTTGCACATGCGGTAGAATGCAGAAAGATCATCTAGCGGGAAGCTTCTGTAATAAAAATGAACTGGAACATAATTGATTGTACCATATTTGCCATTAACATGTCCTACTAAAAACTCGACCTTTTCTTTCAAGGCTTTATAACTGGCAACCTGATCTCGCGATGGAACCACAATTAAAAATAGAGAAACCCTACCTTGATATTCGGGATACTTCTCTAAAAATTTATCAAAAGCCTGTAGTCTTCCCGGTATTCCTTTAGAATAATCAAGTCTATCCATAGACAGAATTAATTCTTGACTCCCCAGAGAATCTCTATAGCTGATTTCTTTTGCTTTGGCTAGCTGGCTTGTTGCTGATTCCAAATATTTTCCATAATCAATTCCCATAGGAAGTGAATCAGCTTCCACCAATCTGTTTTTCACTAAAATTTGATTTCTTTCATAGCTATATCCTGCTAATCGGTGGCAACTACTCAAAAAATGGCGCATATCATCATAAGTGTGAAAACCAATATAGTCAGCACCCAAAACTCCATTCAGTAATTTTTTCCGCCAAGGAATCATTCTGAAAACTTCATAAGAAGGAAAAGGAATATGTTGAAAAAAGCCGATCGTTACATTAGGGAATTGTTTACGGATCATCTCTGGGACAAGCATTAGTTGGTAATCATGTACCCAAATAATATCATCTGGCTCTAGCCATTTGGAAACAGCATCTGCAAATTTTCTGTTGGCATTATAATAGGCTTCCCATTCTTCATCTACAAAGCGCATGTGATGAATAAAATAGTGAAAAGCTGGCCACAAAGTTTGATTGCTAAAGCCTAAGTAAAAATCTTCAACATCTTCTTCGGTCAAGAAAACTGGACGCATGTTTCGGTTGATTAATTCTTTTTCAACCTCCTGCTCTTCTTCGTGATCTAAAGAAATGCCTGGCCAGCCAATCCAAATATTCTTTCCTTCTTTGTAGATAGATCCCAAGCCAGTAGCTAAGCCACCTTCACTTGTTTTATAAACTTTCTGCCCGTCCTCTTTTTCTATTCTGATGGGCAATCGATTGGATACAATTATTGTTTTTGCCATTTGTGAGATAGTTTACATCCAATTTAAGAGATATGCCTTTTAAATCATAAAAGAAGGGGGATTGTTTTAACTAAAATATTGAATATTAACAGCTAATAGTCACAAATACGCTAAAATAGACACGGCTTTGTAGCCTCATTAATTTTTATTTCTAATAATTTTACTAAAAAGTGCATTAGAATAGCAAAAAAGCACGCCTCAAAGAAACGTGCTTTATAAAAGATAACTAAGTCAACGTATATTAATTATCTTGCTTTAAATCTATCAAAAGCCGCTTTTTCCAATTCTTCTCTTGCATCTGGATGTGCAATAGAAATCAAAGCTTTGGCTCTTTGTTTCAGGTTTTTACCATAAAGGTCAACCACTCCATATTCAGTCACCACATAGTGAACGTGAGCTCTTGTGGTGGTTACTCCTGCTCCTTCCTGTAAAAATGGAACGATTTTGCTGACCCCTTTTTTAGTAGCGGCAGGCATTGCCAAGATTGCTTTTCCACCTTCAGATAAAGACGCTCCCCTAATAAAATCCATTTGTCCTCCTACGCCTGAAAACTGCATTTTACCAATTGTATCAGCACAAACCTGACCAGTTAAGTCTATTTCAATGGCTGAATTAATGGCGGTTACTTTTGGGTTTCTTCTAATGATAGCCGTGTCATTGGTATAAGCCGCTTCTTTCATGTGTACTAAAGGATTATCATCCATAAAGTCGTACAGTTTCTGTGAACCTACCGCAAAGCAAGTCACGAGTTTACCTGTTTTTACTTCTTTTTTGCTACCGTTAATGACACCACTTTCTACTAATGGTAAGATTCCATCCGAGAACATTTCAGTATGAATTCCTAAGTTCTTATGGTTCCCTAAATTTTGTAATGCTGCATTTGGAATGGCACCAATTCCCATTTGTAGTGTAGCCCCATCATCTACCAGACCAGCAACATGCGCTCCGATTTGTTTTTCAATTTCAGAAGCTACTACAATATCATGACCATGAATTGGCTCATTCGCTTCAATTGCATAATCAATTTGACTTACGTGTATAATTCCATCACCATGGGTTCTAGGAACATTCGGATTCACCTGCGCAATCACCAATTTGGCAGTTTGAATGGCGGGAATTGTAACATCAACTGAAACACCTAAAGAGCAATATCCATGTCGGTCAGGAGTTGAGATTTGGATGAAAGCTACATCCAATGGCAAAATATTTCTTCGGAATAGCCAGTGCACTTCACTTAAGAAAATAGGTATGTAGTCTCCTCTTCCTGCTTGGATTGCCTTTCTTACATTTCCGCCCACAAAGGCACTATTGATTTTAAATGATTTGTAATAAGGGTCTTCTGTATAAGCTGCCCTACCTTCAGTGTGGAGGTGCATCACCTCAACATTTTCTAATGATTGGTATCTATTAGCTAAAGCATCTATCAATGTTACAGGAGTCATGGCTGCCCCTTGAATAAATACTCTATCGCCTGATTTTACGTGTGAAACAGCTTCTTCGGCTGTTACTATTTTTAATGAGTTATCCATTTGTTTTATTGTTTTGCGATTGCAAATTTACATCCCTTAAGATAAGTATTCTTGAGCAAAACCAATGAAAAGAATGATTTATGTCAGGGTTTTAATCTTAAAGAATTTGACAATCCTTTTGTTGAACTTTTCAAAATGGCAAATGTGGTATTTTCCTTTTTCGCTTGCTTCATCTTAATGAAATATTACTTGCAAAAACTTGCAATATTTCGCCCTTTCAGGGCTAGATGAATATTGTTTTCAGCGTGGGGCTTCACCCCACGTTCAGATATGCCATCCCTTCGGGACTAGGTTTACCTAATTAAAACTTAATATCTCTTAAATCAAATTAAGAGCATTTGTAAAATTTACTAATCAATGAACCGATATTTTAACATTTAGTCCTGAAAGGACATCAGATTTTAACACAGGGTGAAGCCCTGTGATCATAAAACCTATCCAAAGCCCTGAAAGGGCGTAATCTCCTTTTTTTAAATAATTTTAAGATGTAGGATATTTCAAAATGTCAAATAGAAAATCAACATCTAAAAATATTCTTTATATTGGACAATTAAACATCCATTTCAATGTCAAGACTATATTTCAATCTAAAAAACGGATTACTCTTTCCTTTTCAATTTCAAATATTGGGATATGTCTTTTTATTTGCAGGATTTGCCCTTGCAGTTGTCAATATTTGGGCTAGTATTATTTTTATTCTTCTTGGTGGACTAATTGTTACTGCTTATGCTGGAATTGAATTCAAAGGAAATCATTTTCGCGAATACAATGCTTTCTTTTTTATAAAAAATGGAAAGTGGAAACCTTTAAGGAAAGTGGAAAAGATTTTTATGAAGCAGACTAAAGTAAGTCAGAAATATTATGGCAGAGCTAACCAAAGCTCAACTTTTAGAAGTCATGTCTATAAAGCATTTTTGAAATTTGATAATGGAGAAACCCTATTTTTATACGATCACAAAAATAAAGACCAAGTGGAAAGTAAATTGGAGGGATTATCTGGTTTTTTAAAGGTTGAGGGTATTGATTTTACTCATTAGTTACTTTTGCTTTACTGATTAAATCTTCAATCCAATCCTCTGCTTCTTCATTATTGGAAAATATTTTATAAGGGACAGGTTGATTTTGAAATGAAAAAATCATTTTTAAAACTGCTCTTATTGCCATATTTGGAATCACATAAGCAGTGCCTTTGCAATAAGTTTGAATCAATTTCCAATGTTGGCTAATCCACAAAGCTTGTTTTCTTTGAAGAGATAAATTAGGAATGACTGCCTTGCTAGCATCAAAAATTATAGCTAATGTTTTCCTGTCATCATAGCAGTTTTCAAGATCATCTAAGTATTGCTGAAAATTTTCATCTGTACTTTTCTCACCGGTGAAAGTAACGGAGATAATTGGGATATTAGAAGAATCAACTAATGCGTAGGACTTCATTTTAATTTTTAACTTATAAGATGAATAACTACGCAAAGTTATGAATGTTTGGATTTAAGGTTTAGCATTAAAGAAGTTGATTGTTCAATGATAAATTATCAAACAGCCTTTTAATTTAATTTAATAAGCCTGTTCCAAATGTCAGAGATTTATTTAGGTTATCAACTATTTCTGTAAGTCTTCTCCTTTTTCCTGTTGGTGTAAGAGATTGGGACTTTAGAAGCTCGCCACATTAAAGAAAGAATCATCCTTAGCAGGCAATTCCGTTCTGCCCATTAAATATTGATCTACTTCCCTAGCAGCTTCCCTGCCTTCAGAAATGGCCCAAACTACTAAGGACTGACCTCTTCTGGCATCTCCAGCGGTAAATATATTTTCCACATTCGTTCTGTAGCTATTAGCTTCCACGGTTCCAGTTTGAGTTTTATTCACTCCTAAACTATCCAACAAATGATTTTCAGGATGTGTAAAACCTATGGCTAATAATGTTAACTCGCATGGAACGTCCCTTTCTGTGCCTTGAATTTCCTGCATACTTTGTCTTCCACCCTGGTTCACCCATTCGATGTCCACTAATTTGATATGGGTCAGCTCTCCTTTCTCATTTCCTTTAAACTCTTTGGTCAAAACACCCCATTTTCTTTCCCCGCCTTCTTCATGAGAAGAGGAAGTTCGCAAAGTCATCGGCCATAGCGGCCAAGGGTCACTTTCACCCCTGTTTTGAGGGGGCTTTGGCATTAATTCTAATTGTAAAACAGAAGCAGCTTTCTGTCTATGTGAAGTTCCAATACAATCTGAACCCGTATCACCACCGCCAATTACCACTACATTTTTTCCTTCAGCAGAAATTTTATTTTCAATTGTGTCACCAGCAACTTCTTTATTTTGCATGGTCAAGAAATCCATGGCGAAATGAATGCCATTTAATTCCCTTCCTGGAATTGGTAAATCTCTAGGAACTGTTGAACCTGTGCAAATTACAATGGAATCAAAATCATCTTTTAGCATATCAGGATTTATGTTTTTTCCTACTTCTGCATTTACTTTAAAGCGAACCCCTTCTTCATCCATAATATTGATTCTTCGCTCTACAAATTGTTTTTCTAACTTGAAATCAGGAATTCCATAACGCAACAAGCCACCAATTCTGCTTTCCCTTTCAAAAACGGTTACCCAATGACCCGCTTTATTCAATTGATCAGCAGCGGCTAATCCAGCAGGACCAGATCCGATAACGGCTATTTTTTTGCCTGTTCTCTCTTTTGGTGGGTTGGGTTTTATATAGCCTAATTCATAAGCCTTTTCTGCTATGGTTTTTTCAATATGTTCAATGGCAACAGCTGGTTTATTGATTCCTAGAACGCAACTTGCCTCACATGGAGCAGGGCAGATTCTGCCTGTAAATTCAGGGAAATTATTGGTAGAATAGAGGATTTCAGCGGCTTCTTCCCAGTTTTCTCGATAAACCGCATCATTAAATTCCGGAATAATATTGCCAAGCGGACAACCAGAATGGCAAAATGGAATTCCGCAATCCATACATCTAGCTGCCTGTTTTTTGGTTTTCACTTCAGGAAATGGCTGATATATTTCCTTGAAATCTTCTACTCTCTTTTTTGGGGATCTGCTATCGGGTAGCTCCCTATCAAATTTTAAAAATCCGTCTTGCTGTCCCATTTATGCTACAATTTTTTCGTTCTCTTTTTGTTTTGCTGCTTTTTTGGCTTCCAATATGCGTTTGAAATCATAAGGAATTACCTTGATGAATTGTGTTAAATAATCCTCAAAATTTTCTAAGATTTTTTTCGCTTTTTGGCTGCCTGTGGCTTGAGCGTGATAACTAATCAAAGTTTTTAATTCTTCAGTATCTTCATCAGAAGGGCTTTCCAGACTTACCATTGCTTGATTGCAATTATCTTTAAAAGCTTTTTTCTCATCCAATACGTAGGCAATACCGCCACTCATTCCGGCTGCAAAGTTTTTACCGGTTTCTCCTAATACCACTACTCTTCCACCGGTCATATATTCACAGGCATGATCTCCGACTCCTTCTACCACAGCTCTAACTCCTGAATTTCTTACTGCAAATCTTTCTCCCGCCATCCCATTAATGTAGGCATAACCAGAGGTAGCGCCATAAAAAGCTACATTTCCAATAATAATATTTTCGGATGCATCAAAGTCAGAATCTTTTGGCGGATAAATGATTAGTTTTCCTCCCGAAAGTCCTTTTCCATAATAGTCATTGGATTCTCCCTCTATTTCAAAAGTGACGCCTTGTGCTAGAAAGGCACCAAAACTTTGTCCGGCAGAACCTTCAAACTTATATCGAATAGTATCTTCAGGAAGTCCTTCTCCTTTATATTTCTTGCTGATTTCGTTGGATAAAATAGCCCCAACCGCTCGGTTAATATTGCGGATAGGGAATGAATATTTTACCGGCTTTTGACTTTCCATTGCCTCTTTTGCTATTTCCAGTAATTGCCAGTCAAGCACTTCTTCCAATTCATGCTCTTGTTCAATTTGCTTAAATACGCCCACTTGCTCAGGTATATTTTCCTGATATAGAATCGGACTTAAATCCAAATCTTTCAATTTCCAAAACGGCACATCATTTCTAACTTTTAGTACTTCTGAATGACCTACCATTTCATCTATCGTTCTGAAACCAAGTTGTGCCATGATTTCTCTTAAATCTTCGGTTAAAAATTTGAAGAAATTCACCACATGCTCTGGGTCACCCGTAAATAATTTTCTTAATTCAGGATTTTGAGTGGCAACTCCAACAGGGCAAGTGTTGGTATGACATTTACGCATCATAATGCAGCCTTCCACCACTAAAGCAGCAGTAGAAATTCCCCATTCTTCAGCACCTAGAAGTGTTGCGATGGCTAAATCCCTTCCGGTTCGCATCTGACCATCGGTTTGCACGGTAATTCGACTTCTCAAATTATTTTTTACCAAAGTTTGATGGGCTTCTGCCAAGCCTAATTCCCAAGGCAATCCGGCATGGCGAATAGAACTCAGAGGTGATGCACCCGTTCCGCCATCTGCTCCGGAAATCAAAACTACATCTGCATTGGCTTTAGAAACTCCAGCTGCTACTGTTCCTACTCCTGCTTGAGAGACTAATTTTACATTTATTCTAGCAGCTCGATTGGCATTTTTCAAATCATAAATCAATTGCGCCAAATCTTCAATGGAATAGATGTCGTGATGAGGAGGAGGTGATATTAATCCTACACCAGGAGTGGAATGTCTCACTCTTCCAATCCATTCATCTACTTTATGTCCCGGCAGCTGACCACCTTCACCTGGCTTGGCTCCTTGTGCCATTTTGATTTGTAATTCATCGGCATTGGTCAAATAATAACTGGTTACTCCAAATCTACCTGAAGCCACTTGTTTGATGGCCGATCGCTCCCAGTCTCCGTTGGGCTTTACTTCAAAGCGCACTTCATCTTCTCCGCCTTCCCCGCTATTACTTTTGGCGCCAATCCTATTCATGGCAATAGCTAAAGTAGAATGAGCTTCATGTGAAATTGAACCAAAAGACATTGCACCAGTCGCAAATCTTTTCATGATTTTTTCAGCGGGTTCTACTTCTGATAATGAAATAGGAACCCGTTTTTTGAAATCAAAAAGCCCTCTTAAAGTCAGGGTATCTTTTACCTGATCATTAATTTTGGAAGCATATTTTTTATACAAAGAGAAATTTGCGGTCTTAGTAGAATGCTGTAATAAGTGAATGGTTTCCGGATTGAAAAGGTGTTTTTCGCCTCTTAATTTCCATTGGTAAACACCGCCCACTTCTAAGCCTTTTTTCACTTGCTCATTTTTAGGGAAAGCTTGAAGATGCCTCACTAAAACTTCTCTTGCCAAACCGTCAAAATCAATTCCTTCAATTCTTGAGATGGTTCCTGTAAAACATTTTTCAATTACAGTAGAATGCAGTCCTAAAGCTTCAAATATTTGTGCACTTTGATAAGATTGCAAAGTACTGATTCCCATTTTGGATAAAATCTTCAGCAATCCATAACCAATAGCTTTTTGGTAATTGGCAACGGCTTCTTCTTTTGTGATTTCTTCACCTAAAAGATTTTTATCGTGCAAATCTTCAATGGATTTGATAGCTAAATAAGGATTGATAGCACTGGCTCCATATCCGATGATAGTTGCAAAATGATGGGTTTCCCTAACATCTCCAGCTTCAATTACCAAACCGGTTTTTGTTCTTAAATTCTTTTTTACCAAATGCTGATGCACCGCTCCTGTTGATAATAGAGATGGAATAGGAGCATGGTTTTCATCTATATTTTTATCAGAAAGAATTAAAACCACTTTTCCGTTATTAGCCGCTTCCTCTGCTTTTGCACAAATGGTATTCAAACCTTCTTCCAATCTTCCGGGAGCTCCATCAGCTTTGAAAACGCAATCAATAATTTCATAATCAAAGCCAATATCTTTTAGATACATGAATTTAGCGATGTCTGAATCTAATAAAACAGGCTGAGAAATATGCACTTGCTTTGCGTGTGCAGGAGTTTCTTCCAAGATGTTTAAACTTTCTCCTACTCTCGTGAAAAGTGACATCACCATTCGCTCCCGAATCGGATCAATGGGCGGATTACTCACCTGTGCAAAAAGCTGTTTGAAATAGTTGGCTATATGCTGGCTTTGTTTGCTTAAGATAGCCAAAGGCGTATCGGCACCCATTGAACCAATTGGCTCCGTGGCACGAACTGCCATATCTGCTAAAATTACTTTTAGCTCTTCTGAAGTATATCCATAAGCCTTCTGTTTCCTGAGTAGAATATCTCCTGATATTTTTTCAGTCTTAACTTCTGGGGCAGGTAAATTTCTTAATTTCACTCGGTGGGCTAGAATCCAATCTTGGTAGGATTTGTTGGCTGTAACTCCTTGTTTAATTTCTTCATCGAACAATACTTTCTGTTGTTCAATATCTGCCATCAACATTTTCCCTGGCTGTAATCTTCCTTTTTGAATCACATCATCTGAAGCAATAGGAAGAGCTCCAGCCTCAGAGGAAACGATCAGTCTCCCACTTTTGGTAATGCAAAATCTTGATGGACGCAAACCATTTCTATCTAATGTAGCCCCTACTTTTTTGCCATCTGTAAAAATCAATGCAGCTGGGCCGTCCCAAGGTTCCATAATGGAAGCATGGTACTTATAAAAAGCTTTTCGGTCTTTGTCCATCATGCTATTGTCTTGCCAAGCTTCGGGCACTAGCATCATTAAAACATGCTCCAATGGTCGTCCATCTAAGACCAACATTTCTACTATTCCATCCAAGTTGGCAGAATCGGAATGTTCGGGATTGGTAACGGGTAATAATTTATTTAATTCATCTTTTGAAAAAACTTTGGAATCGAAATTGGCTTCCTTCGATTTCATTTTAGTCACATTACCTCGGATGGTATTGATCTCCCCATTATGCGCAATGAATCGGAAAGGTTGTGCCAATTTCCAGTTAGGGAAAGTATTAGTAGAAAATCGAGAATGAATAATGGCAAAAGCGGATTTAAATCGTTCATCCCTCAAATCATCAAAATACTCCCTTAATTGATTGGTTCTTAATTGACCTTTATAAATTACAGTATTGGTGGAAAGGCTACAAACATAAAAGGCTTTGTTATTTCCTTGGACATTATGACCTATAAAATGCGTGCTGTAATTTCTGAGTACAAATAACTTTCGTTCTAATTCATCTGAATTTATATCTTTTTCTGACTGTATAAAGACTTGTTCTATCAGAGGCTCTACAGGTTTGGCTCCAGAACCGGGCACTTTCTCATTGATAGGGATGGCTCTATACCCCAATATTTTTAAACCTAATTCCTTCGCATGATCATTAATTACAGCTTTACATTCGTCTGCTACTTTTTGCATTTTCGGAAAGAAAAAAATACCGGTTCCAACAGGCTTATTTTTTTCAATTGAAATCCCAGCATCTTTTGACGTCCATTTAATGAAGTGTTCATCTATCTGTAGCATAATTCCAGCTCCATCACCAGTTTGCTTATCAGCACCGGTTCCGCCTCTATGCTCCATGTTTTCCAGCATATCCAAGGCATCCTGAATGAGTTGAAATTCTTTATTTCCGTTTATATTAACGATTGTGCCTATTCCACAGGCATCATGTTCGAAAGCTGAGTTGTAAAGAGAATTATTGCGCATAAATTTGATAGTCAGTCAATTGTGAAGTATAATTTACTGATAATTACTAATCCAAAAAAGTAAAAATTGATGGAATTTAGTGTAGATACTTAGTGTCTAAATTACACTAACTAACTTTCATATGCAAATTTAAGTTCTATGAGAATTTTAAATTTTGGGTAAAGAAAAATTTTTTAATTTTTTGGCATCAGTTTTACGATTTTGCCCGGGCCTTCAACTGCAACATAAATATATCCATCAGGACTTTCTGCTACATGTCTAACTCTTCCAATGCCTTCGAGGAGTTTTTCTTCTTCCACGTAATTTCCTTCATCGTCCAAAACTACTCTATTCAAATACTGAAATTTTAAAGAACCCATCAGTATGTTGTTTTTCCACTCAGGATAACGGTCGCTTGTTACAAAAGTCATCCCACAAGGCGCTATAGAAGGGTCCCAATAATGAACTGGCTGCATCATGCCTTTCTTTTCAGTTTCGTCTGTAATGATGCTTCCATCATAATCAATTCCATAACTGATTTCGGGCCAGCCGTAATTTTTGGCTTTTTTTACAATATTTAATTCGTCTCCACCTTTAGGGCCATGTTCATGCTCCCAAAGTTCACCCGTTTCAGGATGGAACTGCATGCCTTGAGGATTTCTATGTCCATAACTCCAAATACTGTGCACTGCATCTGGTATTTTTACAAAAGGATTATCTTCTGGAACGTCTCCGTTTTCATGTAGTCTGTGTACTTTTCCATAAGGATTCCCTACAGATTGTGCATTATCCATTTCACCTCTTTCGCCTATGGTGAAAAAGATATAACCATCTTTAAAATCTATTCGAGAACCAAAATGTACGCCAGAGCGTGTTTTTGGGAATGATTCGTAAATCAATTCCTTATTCACCAAATTATCACCTTCTAATTTTGCTCTCATGATAGCGGTGCTACCACCTCCATCACCTGGTTTAGAGAAGCTGAAATAGATCCAGCCATTACTTTCATAATCTGGGTGTAATTGAATATCCAATAATCCTCCCTGGTTTTTGTTATAAACCTCTGGAACACCTTTAAGCTTTTTTCCTGCGTATTTATCATTTTCAATGACCAATATTTCACCGCTTAATTCTGTGACCAACATTCTGCCGTCTGGCAACCAAGTCATTCCCCATGGATTATCCAACCCATCGGCTATGGTGACAGCTTCAAATTCTGTAAGTGCTTTTTCTTTATCAGGCTCAGCTTGACAAGATAAGACTACTAAAAAGCTGAAAATAAAGGTAGTTATGATCGAATTCTTCATAGTTCATGATTTTTGATTCATATTATTATACCTGTTTGAATGAAATTTGTTGGATAGCTATCCTTGATAATTAAATATAGGAATAATAAACCCTGAAAGAGGCTGTCCAAAAAGGGCAGCTTTTTTTATGCCGCTATTTTCAGATTTCCACATCTAGTTTCACTTATTTTTTTCTGATCATGAATTTTTAACTTAATTTCTGTTGAAAGTTTTTGATAGGGGGCATTTTTGCCAATTATTGGGT
>QNXU01000322.1 GCA_003973485.1 Bacteroidota bacterium
GGTATAAATTGCATACGAATTATCTATTGAAAGCATAATAGAGTCCCCTTCACAAAAACCAGATGCATAATCTACTAAAAAGCTCTCGTTTTCAGGACATGAGTTTGGAGTTGAATCAATAATCTTAGACAAAAAGAAATCATTATCATTATTGCCACTATTATTTGTGGTGGTAATAGATGATCCAAAGTTTAACTGGCTACTAGAATAATCTCCAGACATAAAGACACTAGAATTAGATGAGGCCACTCTCAATCCTTTATCTGTTCCTAGTCCTCTTGCAACGGAAATCCATTGAGGGTACAAAACCTCATTGAATTTAACAACAGCTGCCTCCTCATTATTAGAAGAATAAAAGTTTAAGGGACCAATATTAAGAGAGCCTGATAAGCTGGAAGTAAAATAAAAATCCTGACCATTTGCTACTACATCAAGTTGTTTTCTTGCAAACACCCCAGGGCCAGAATTTCCCGATTGATTACTATTGACAAATGTAGTTTTTAAAATTTCTCCAGTTGGGCTGAATTTAGAAATAAACGTTTTCCGAGTATTATATTCATTGTCTTCTATCCATCTTCCTGCTACAATTACTTCTTCTTGATCATTTACTGCTATCGTAGTTGCTTCTGAAAATCTTTTGCTATTTACTGATTTCACCCATTCCAGATTTCCATCAAAAGAATACTTCATTATATATGCCATCTCGTTATGGGAGCCATCAAAAGTAAAGTCCTCAAATTCTATAGTCGATCCTGACAAAAATCCTGTGGCATAAATTCCACTTGCCCCAATTTTAATATCATAGATATATTCCTCTGAAGTGCTACCTGGGTTTTTCACCGAAAGAACATTTCCTTCAGGAGAGAGCTTGACCAAAAGCATATCCGAATCGAAGCTAGGCCTTCCTCTGACCGTATAGACAGAGTCTCCTAATTGAATTGGATTTTGAAAATTTCCTCCTAAATAAACATTATCATCATGATCGATGTCGATAGCATTTACAAATGCCCTGCCAGTAGTACTGATCGTACCAAAACCCTTTAACCAAATCATAGAGCCTTCCGCATCGAGCTTCATCAAGAATATTCTAGATTGTGTTCCTCCACTCAATGTGACTCCTTGATATGTGAAACCGCTAGAATATATTCCAGCAAAATAAATATTGCCCTCAGAATCTAATGCAATGTCAACACCATAAGTATTGAAGCTCCCAAAACTAATAGCCCAAGGCACCTCTCCGTTTGAATCAAATTTTGCCAGATAAGCTCCCCAGCTATCGAAATTGAAATCTCCGATGCTGGTACCTGAATTAAGATCTCCACATAAATATGCATTACCTTCTGAGTCACTTGCTAACCCAATGGTAGAATCGTCCACATGTCCGCCAGAGCTTTTTGCCCATTGAAAGCTCTGACTAAGCGCAGAATATAAAACCACAAAAATTAACACAAGAGTAGTTAATAATCTCTTTTTCATAGAATTTACTTTGCAGACGATTAAATTATATTGCAATAATAAGTCAATACAAAAAATGCCGTTTTTTTTAAATTTAAGATGTTGGATTTAAACAAGGTATTTAATTTCAAAATTAATTTAATTTACACTTCATTATGTTTAATTACAAATTAGTTAACCCCCCCTTAAACTGCATTTCTTTTAAAGCACAACTTATTAAGTTTATGTTCGATAGGAGAAATAGAAACAATAGAAAAACCGGTCTGGAAGTAGAGATTGTACAAAAGCAAGACCAAAGAACAGGCGATTTAATCATTGGGTTTTTTAAAAAGATATTGACGAAACCTGCATTTCATCCACATGGTATAAAAGTGATGTTGGAGACTGGTGAAGTGGGTAGAGTGAAGGAAATAACTGAGAAATATTAAAAACATAGCATAAGCAGATGCTTGCACTTTTATAATATAATTCCAATTATCACTGAATGCCAAAAGTAATTCCCGCTTCAAGTATAATCCCTCCTGGCGCTACCAACTGCAATATTTGCTGTTCCATTGGAGATAAAGTAGAGCCATCTGTTACTGCCCATGGTTGATTTTTAAAAGGAATTGCATAGCCAATACTCATATTAAATGTGTTGTGCTTACCAAACCACCAATTATAACCTGTTTTGAAGTTTAGAGTGCTAACACTTTCCATTCTCATATTCACTTCATTGACAGAACCATTTCCGGAATCAAAGGTCATAACTATATCATTTATACCTGAAGACCTTGCCAGATTAAAACCAAAAGTAAGTCCGTTGGTGTAGGATTGGTCATAACGAAGCCCTATTGAAGACCTTATTCCCCATGAACTCAAGCCAAGTCCACCCTGCAAAAAAAGGGTTTTATCTATAATGTAATTAGCAGATAATCCTGCTAAACCCGTAAAAGTATTCACACCTGTTCCTATCCCGAAATAAAATTTTGGGCGATCATCTGCATCATAATACTTTTCCTCCTCTTGTGCTTTTAGGTTTATTGATAGAATCAATAGGCAAACAAAAAGAATAGACTTTTTCATGTGGGTTTAATGTTAATTTTTCCAAAGCTAGAAAATTTTTTTTCAAATACTGCTAACCTATATTTTTTATTAGAAAGTAAATAAAAAAAGCACGCAACTGAATGCGTGCTTAAGTTTAAAAATCACAATAATTTCATGAGACACATTATTGCGTTATTTTAAACGGCTTATTCTTGAGAGAATTGAAATCCGATTTTAAAAAGCTTGGCTAGAAGGAAAATAAAGAACCCATAAAGCGTAGTATAGGAGGATACTTTTAACCCCCCCGCCAATAATGCTTGGGAAACCTCTCCTACTTCCTCAATGGCTTGAAATGCTCCGACTAAGCCAACCAATTGGCCTAGAATGCCAAAAACCAAAGCAAAAAGTGCTATCTCTTGAGAGATTTTTAGCCATTTTTCAGCTTTTCCCTTATCGGTTTTGTTTTTTAAAACTAAGACAGAGGTAAAAACTACCGCTACCAATAACAAAAATAAAATCCCCATAAATAGGATTCCGCCAGTGAAATGAATGTCAATAATGTTCATAACTTTTAATTTTTAGTGATGTACAATGCTATCACCTTTTTCATTAATATTTTTAAACTATCGATGGTTGACCTTTTTATAAAGATAGAAAACATCATTTCAGTATTGGAAGGGTTTTACTGCATTCTACCTACTTAAAGCAGTAATTGGTCGATAAAAAGTGCATCTTAATTCAACTTGCTTAAATTTACCTTCTCATGAAGCAAAACTATTTCTATCATATTCTCTTTTGGTTACTTTCCTTTGTGCTCTGTGCATTTCTGCTCAGCTATGATAACAATTGGAAAGAGGCATTACTACTAGCCATAATTTATTTGCCCATCACTATAGTTTCAGCTTATTTAATCTCCAATTATTTAATTCCTACCTATTTATTGAAGGGTAGAAAAGGAAGGTTTGTAGTTTACGTCATCTATCTTATTATCTCAGCCATTTTCTTAACATTGCTTATCAACACTCTAGTTTTCATCTTGATAGCGGATCTTCAGTATAATTTGATGCCACCAGCCACTCGGGATCTCGCTATTCTAAATACCGTATTATTTTTAATAGTATTTCTTTTTGTAGCCATCAATAGCATAGAAAAATGGAGAAAAACCGAAAATGAGAAGAATGAGGCAATCAAAAATATGGCAGAAGCAGAGCTTCGGTTTTTGAAAAGTCAGCTGAACCCGCATTTCTTATTCAATACTATGAATAATTTATATGCACTTAGTTTGAAGAAATCTGATAAAGCTCCTGAATTGATCTTACGCCTCAGTGCCTTGCTTGAATATATATTGGAAAACAGTAAAAAAGATCTCATCAAGTTATCCGATGAAATCAAAACTTTGGAAGATTACATTTATGTGGAAAGCTTTCGCTTTGGCGATAGATTGGTAATTGAAAAAAGCATTCAAGTTCAAAATCCTGAAATCATTAAAATTCCGCCTTTAATATTGATTACTTTAATGGAAAATTGCTTTAAACATGGAGGCAAAAATAATACTGAAAAATTATTCATCAATTATTCACTCCATGCAACAAATGATAAATTGGAAATTTTATTTTCTAATAATTTTATCCATAGTGAAAAGAATCCAAAAGCGATTGGATTAAAGAATATTGAAAGTCAATTATCTTATATTTATAAAGAGAATTACGAATTGAATAAGGCTGTGGAAAACGGAATCTTTAAAATTGAAATTACAATTCCAGCAAGATGAAAAAGTGGAAATGTATCATAGCAGATGATGAGCCTTTAGCGCGTGAATTGATTTGCGATTATGTTGCTAAAGTTCCCTTTCTGGAATTGAAAGGAGTGTTCAGCAATGCTTGGGAAGTCCGAGATTTCCTTCAAAAAAATTCCGTTGATTTACTTTTTATAGATATCGAAATGCCTGGTCTGGATGGTCTGACATTTATCAAAAGTTATAATGTGCAGCCAAAGGTAATCTTTATAACGGCACACAGGAAATATGCTGTAGAGGCATTTGAGGTAAAAGCATTAGACTATTTACTCAAACCGATTTCTTTTGAGCGATTCCTGAAATCAGTAAATGAGTTAGATTACAATACCACTGAAGTTGCTAAAAAACCAAATCATATATTTATTTCAATAGATCGTCAACAACATAAAATCCTATTAAAGGAAATTTTATATATAGAAGCTAAAGGAGATTATTTGAGATTTGTTTTGGAAGATGATAAACCGCTACTCAGTAAAATGACGTTGAAATCTATTTTAGATCAATTGCCTGATAATTTCATTCAAATTCATCGTTCTTTTATAGTCAATCAAGATAAAATATCCGCATTTCAAAAAGATAAGGTTAAAATTGGCGAAGAATGGTTGACAATTTCCAGATCATTTAGGAATGATGTTGATTTTGGGTGGTAAAAAATTGTAGGGACGCAATGCATTGGTAGAGACGCAATGCATTGCGTCTCTACCATCACCAATTCCCCCTTTGGGGGTTAGGGGGCTAAAACAAGCCCATAATTTTCCCATCCTCATTCACATCAATTTGTTCTGATGCAGGGTGAGCAGGTAAACCAGGCATTCGCATAATGGTGCCAGTTATCGGAATAATAAATCCTGCACCAGCAGCAATTTCTATCTCTCTAACATTGATGACGAAATTTTTGGGCTGGCCTAAGAGTTTGGGGTTATCGGATAGCGATTTTTCGGTTTTAGCCATGCAGATCGGAAGCTTACTCAATCCCAAATTTTCAATTCTTTTTAAATCTGCAATTGCTTTAGCCGCAAAATCAACTCTTGAAGCACCATAAATTTCCTGAGCTATTTTGCTTATTTTATCCAATACTGGGCTATTCCAATCGTATAAGGGTTTGAAATCAGATAGCTTAGCATCTACAGAATCAATGACTAATTGAGCCAAATCCAAGGCTCCTTTTCCTCCTTCTCCCCAAACATTGGTAGCAGCGGCTTGTATATTTTTCAAACGAGCAAATTCCAGCACCGCTTCAATTTCTTCATCCGAATCTGTATTGAATTTATTAATGGCAATAATAGGCGTTATTCCAAATTTCTGCACATTTTCTATATGCTTTTCCAGATTTGGAATTCCATTTTTCAATTGTGCTACATTCGGCTCTTTAAGGGCTGACAATTCTGCTCCACCATGATATTTCAGTGCACGAATTGTGATAGTCAGCACCACCACTTTTGGTTTTAAGTTAGCACTTTGACATTTGATATCTAAGAATTTTTCACCGCCCAAATCAAAGCCAAAGCCCGCCTCAGTTACGGTATATTCTGATAATGACATTCCCATTTTGGTGGCAATCACCGTATTGGTTCCTTGTGCAATATTGGCAAAAGGACCTCCATGAATAATGGCGGGGTTTCCTTCTATGGTTTGAACTAGGTTGGGTTTAATAGCATCTTTAAGCAAAGCCGTCATAGCGCCTTCTGCTTTTAAATCACGTGCATAAATAGGCTTTTTATCAAAAGTATAGCCTACAAAAATATTTCCTAAACGGTTTTTCAAATCTATTAAATCAGAAGAAAGACAAAGAATGGCCATGATTTCCGAAGCTGCCGTAATATCAAAACCCGTTTCTCTTGGGATTCCATTGGTTGTTCCACCCAATCCTACCACTATATTTCTCAAGGCACGATCATTCAAATCCATGACACGTTTCCATGCAATTGTCCGTGGATCAATTCCCAATGAATTGGTCTTGCTTTGAAGGTTGTTGTCAATAATAGCCGAAAGCAAATTATTGGCTTTTTCGATAGCCGAGAAATCCCCTGTAAAGTGGAGGTTAATATCTTCCATCGGCATCACTTGTGATTTTCCTCCTCCGGTTGCGCCTCCCTTCATTCCAAAAACAGGGCCTAGAGACGGTTCTCGTAAAACTACAGTAGTTTTCTTTTCCAATTGATTTAAAGCTTCAGATAAACCGATAGACATGGTGGTTTTTCCTTCTCCGCCCGGTGTGGGGGAAATGGCCGACACTAATATCAAATTGCTTTGCTTAAGCTTGTCTTCATCAATCAGATCAAGTGGTAATTTAGCTTTGTATTTACCATACATTTCAAGATCGTCAGCTACAATTCCTAGTTTTTGAGCAATTTCCTGAATGGGTTGTAATTTGCTTTTATTGGCTATTTCTAAATCTGTCATGGTCGTATTTTTGGTCATAAATGTACTACACCTTGTGTTTAAAAAGACTGATGGATGTCAGTTTAATTGTTGATTTTGTTCTTGTTTAATTTTATCAAACACTTGCTTAAAGGCATTTTCACCCGCTTCCACTGCTCCATCCATATAACCAGGAAATAAACTAGCGCTTTCAGAAGATGAAATGATTAATCGATGATTGAAAAAAGGGTTTCTAAAAATGGGGTGTCCATTATTTTGATGTGGCTGCATAAAAATATCTTTTGGCCATTTTACCTGATCATCTTCTGACCAAATGTATTCAAGGTAGCTCTTCGCTTCACGAACTTTTTCACCCAAAATGCTTGACAATTGCTGAATAACCAATTGCTCACGCTCCTCTTTTTTTATTTCTTTAAATGCTGGATTTAAAAATCCGCACAAGGCAAATTTATTTTCTTGCTGATTGGTGTGGTCATAGCATTCAACAAAGGGGCCGTAATTACTCATGATGGTGGACGGGAGTTGATTTTCTTTCCAAAAAGGCTCACTAAATTCAACGGCTGCTTTTATAGAGTCTTCCATCCAGGTTTGCGTATTTTTAGCTGTTTCGGTGAGTGCTGCAGGAAGCTCGGGTTCAAATTGAATTTGATTTACCCAAATTTTAGGAGGTACTGAAATGATGATTTGATCCGCCTGAATAGTTTTTTCATTATTTATTTTAAGGGTTAGCTTATCTTCATAGGCTTTTATCTCCTCTACTGTATGGCTGGTCAAAATATTATCTTCTCCAATCCTTTCTGCAAGAGTGTTAATCAAACTAAAACTTCCTCCTGCAATTCGGTAGCTAGGTTCCTGATGAGGAAGTTTATATTTTCCATGGTGCGATGAATTTTGATCATCATAAAAATAGTATTCCCCATGATATTGGCGAAATGGCTTTAAATGCAATTCATTTAATAAGCTATTAAGGTTTTGATGTTGCCTACCAAACCAAGTGGCGCCCATTTCAATAGGCGTTTCATTTTCAGTGGTTTTAGTGGAAATTCTACCGCCAACAGTTTCTTTAGCCTCTAAAATTTTAAAAGGAATATTTGCTTGCTTAAGTCTATAAGCAGTTACTAAGCCAGATAAACCAGCTCCAATGATGATGACCATTTAAAAGGAATTTCTACTTGAAATATACTTTGATTTTAAACCTAGCATTTTTTAAAATGTTTTATGGAAAATCAGTTTTAAATAGATTTTACCTATTACAACCAATATTTAAAACTAAGTGTCTCTATATCAGGAATATTTATAAGTTATAAAAATGAAAACTATCCTTGCCCTTTCTGCTATTGTACTACTCTTTTCATGTAGTGATGATAATGTAAAACCACCATTCAATAATCAAGAATTTTATGAAAATCATGAAGCTGCTAATTGGACAAAGGAAACTGCAAAAGAACACTTACAAGGAAGATGGAAATTAATCTACACCTATTGTTGTCCAATGTCACCAAATAGCGGTTGGACAGCTGTTGAGGATGATTACTTTGAATTACAATTTGAAAATGATAGTGTAAAGGTTTTTGAAAATAATGTGCTTGCGCAAACTCAATATTGGGAGTTTGATGAGCGATATGAAGGTGCTTTTTATTTAGAAACAGCAGAACCTATTTCTAATACTTTCGGAACTCTATACTTTTCTGAAAACCATATGTTTTTTAATGCTTCTCCTTTTGATGGCCCAGATAATTATTTTGAAAAAGTTGACTAGAGACTGCAAAGGATAAAAATTTGCTCAACCATTTCTCTTAAAATAAGTTGGGTATTGTTATGAGCAATACAAAAACCATCGCCATTACAGGAGCCACATCTGGAATTGGATTAGCTACTTCTGAAGAACTATTAAAAAAAGGACATCAATTGATTTTTCTAATCCGAAATACGGAGAAAGCCCAAGAGGTGATTGCCAATTGGGATAAAAAAGAAAATGTCAGCATTATCAAATGTGATTTGGCAGATTTGAAATCGGTAAGAAAAGCGGGTGAAGAACTCTTGCAGAAAGCAGATCAACTGGATGTGTTAATCAATAATGCAGGAGGAACTTTCAATGAGCGATTTGAAAGCAAGGACGGCTTTGAATTGCATTTAGCCGTAAACCACTTAGGACATTTTTTATTGACCAAAATATTAATGCCATTATTAGAAAAGAGCAATACCAAGGTAATTAATGTAAGCTCAGAAGCCCACAGAGCAGGAAAACCAGACTGGTCTGATTTGAATTTAAAGAAAAAGTATTCCACCATAGCGGGATATGGCAATGCTAAATTATACAATATCCTTTTCACAAAATCATTGGCAGATAAAGGCTTGACTTCCTACGCACTTCATCCTGGAGTGATTGATTCTGGATTTGGAGATTCACTACCTGGATTTTTTAAACTGATGTGGAAATTAGGGAAACCCTTTATGAAAACCACTCGTGAAGGAGCCTCAACTTCCATTTATTTAGCCACTAATGATTTGCCGGAAGATAAAAACGGTGAATATTTTAAAGATCAAAAAGTGAAGAAAGCTTCTCCCATTGCGAATAGTCAGGCAGCCAGAGATAGGCTTTGGGAAGAAAGTGAGAAGATGGTGGAAGGGTATTAAATTACGAATTCTGAAATTTTGAATTATGAATGTGCCTTTTTACTTTGTATCTTTAATTATATTAAATTATTAACAAATGGAAGCTTATAGGTATTTAACAAAGATTTCAGATAAAGGAACTATCACAATTCTTGACAAGCCATCATTATTTGGGCAAGAAGTTGAGTTAATTATAATTCCTAAGGAAAAGCAAGCTAAATCTAAAAAGAAAAGTGCTGAGCAATTTCTAGAAAAATGGTCTGGATTTCTTTCTATAGAAGATCCAGAAAAAGAAAAAGCTGATTACTTAGAGGAGAAATACAAATAATGAAAGTAGTTTTAGATACAAACATTATTTTAGATATTGCTTTAAAAAGAACTCCTTTTTATAACGAGTCAGCAAAATTAATTTCACTAATTGGTGTAGGTAAAATCAACGCCTTTATAACAGCTACAACCATTACTGATATTTACTATGTTTCAAGGAAATCTCAGGGGCACGCTACTACTATAAGTTTTATAACTAGTCTTCTTAAAATTATTAATGTTTTAAGTATCGATTCAAAAATTATTTTAAAATCATTAAAGTCTGATATCAAAGATTTTGAGGATGCTATTCAAGCTAATGCTGCCTCCTTCAATCAAATAGATTACTTGATTACAAGAAATAAAAAAGATTTCATAAAATCTGATATTAAGGCTTTAACACCTAAAGAATTTTTAAAAGAGCAAGAATAAATTGGGTTAAATGTCAAGAAATAACATTACACCTTCCCGTATTCTTCCCATCATCGTTTTTTCTCAATTTTGTTGCACATCCCTTTGGTTTGCAGGCAATGCGGTGATGCCTAATTTGCTCTTGGATTTTAATTTGGGTCCGACTGCCTTAGGAAGTCTGACTTCCGCTGTTCAGTTTGGTTTTATTATAGGTACCTTGGTTTTTGCGGTGCTGTCCATAGCTGATAGATTTTCTCCCTCTAAAGTATTTTTCTTTTGTGCGTTGATTGGTGCTATTTTTAATTTGGGAGCTGTTTGGGAAGGAAATTCTTTGTGGAGCTTGATTAGTTTTCGATTTGCTACTGGTTTTTTCTTGGCTGGCATTTATCCTGTAGGCATGAAGATAGCTTCCGATTATTATGAAAAAGGTTTGGGTAAATCTTTGGGTTTTTTGGTAGGGGCTTTGGTTTTAGGCACAGCCTTTCCGCATCTTCTCAAACAGCTGACTCAAAATATTGATTGGCAATTGGTTATTTACTCCACTTCTGCTTTAGCTGGATTTGGCGGCATTTTACTTTATATTTTTGTTCCCGATGGCCCCTTTCAAAAAAGAAGTCAAAAGCCTGATTTTTTAGCCTTTTTTCAGGTTTTTAAGAAAAAGGAATTTCGAGCATCCGCTTTTGGTTATTTCGGCCACATGTGGGAATTATACGCTTTTTGGGCTTTTATTCCGATTATGTTATTAGCTTATCAAGGGCTTCATGTAAAAATAGAATTTAATATTCCGCTTTTATCATTTATCATAATCGGAATAGGAAGTTTATCCTGTATTACGGGAGGATTTATATCAGTAAAATTTGGACCTAAGAAAACAGCTGGCACCTTTCTTCTGCTTTCAGGGTTCTGCTGTTTGCTTTCACCCTTAGTAATACTTTATGCTCCAGCAGAAATATTTATAATATTCCTGATTTTTTGGGGAATGGTAGTCATTGCTGATTCTCCATTGTTTTCAACTCTAGTAGCACAAAATGCCCCCTCTGATGTTAAAGGAACAGCCTTGACTATAGTAAATTCCATTGGCTTTGCTATTACCATTATTAGTATTCAGCTATTGAATATTCTTAGATTAGAAATAAGTCCTGAATTTTTATTCATCATTTTGGTAATAGGCCCTATTTTAGGATTGTGGGGATTGTTTAGCGGAAATAAAACTGTGATAAAAACCGAACCCCTTTAGTTATCAGAAACATTCTTTTGGACAATTTTTGTAATCTGTTCCATTAATAAGTTCAATTCTTTAATTTCTTGGTAAAACTTAGCGCTAACTTCTTCTTCTACTATGCTATTGAGTAAATCAGGACTAAAAAAATTTCTGTCAAATGGTTTTCCGAAAAAAGCCTTATTACCAATAATTGAAAAATATACGGTAGGAAACTGATAGTTTCCTTGCAAATGCCCTTCAATTTTGTCTTTGTAAGCCTGCTCCTTCTCCCAATTAGTTAACTTCAAAAAGAAGTCTTTCAACTCCCCATTCAATAAAGCTTTTGCCTTAATAGGTTCACTACTGTAGATTAGGAATTGAGAATCAAAATACTCATCTTCAACTTTAACTTCTTTTAAGGAATCTGAAATTTGTACATCTTCCACATACCAATGAGTGTATTTATTTTTGGCGAATTCCTTTTGAAATTCTGAACCCTTTTGGAGAAATTGTTTTTGGTCATTTTCTTCCTTAAATGCAGGGTTTGGTCTTATAATTAATGAGTCTATTATTGTTTGATTAAATTCCGCTACCAAAAACACTCCTTTAAAAATGGCGTGGCTTATATCACGCATGTGTCCGTTATGATCAGGCTTCCTTACTTTAATTCCAAGCCTCATCTCAGAAAAACGGAAATTTGCAAATGAGTTTGATCCTTCAAATAAATCATCCCCATTATAATAATCTATATTTTCTTGAAATAATTGACTTCCTTTTATTTCGTCTTTTGTGATAGCTTTATCTGGCTGATATTTCAAATTAGCATTGAAATGTTGAATAATTGGAGCCACAATTTTTGCTTTAAATGGCTTTTTAAGTTTCAGCATTTTTTTCATTGCAAAATGACTTCCTAGAATCCACCCAAAAAGAGAAAGAACAGGCGCAAAAATGGCAAAAGCTTTCAAAAAATCTGAGAAGCTACTATCTGTTTGCATGGCTTGAACACCTAGTGAAACTAAAACAGCTATACCCAAAGCGATAATAATACCTTTCTTTCGGTCTCTTTTCATTTTATTATCAAAAACCAGGCGCTCTTTTTCAATTTCTTCAAGTTTGGTCTTTAATTCAGCCTTATAAAAATTTGTAAATTCAATTGTTGAAGCCATAAATTTTAAGTTAGTTTTTTTCAAAGTAATACCAAAACAAGACTCTTAAGAATTAAACTACGCACATAAAACATAATTTTAGAAATGATAATATCATTAAATAGAATTTACTTTAATGGATAGTTTTTACTAAAAATTAGCCGAAATTGCATAAGTCAGTAAAATAGTATTGAAAATGGAAATCAACTTAGCAGTATTAATAGATGGCGATAATATTCCGTCCGCCAATGTAAAAGAAATGATGGAGGAAATTGCTAAATACGGTAACCCTACCATCAAAAGAATTTATGGAGATTGGACCAAACCCAATTTAAGTAAATGGAAAAACTTATTGCTGGAAAATGCCATCACACCCATTCAGCAATATGGCTACACCACGGGGAAAAACGCTACCGACTCCGCCATGATTATTGATGCTATGGATATTTTGTATTCCGAGAAAGTGGATGGCTTTTGTTTGGTGTCAAGCGACAGTGATTTCACCCGATTAGCCACTAGACTTCGAGAAGCAGGCATGAAAGTTTACGGAATAGGGGAGAAGAAAACACCCAATCCATTCATAGTGGCTTGCGATAAATTTATTTATATAGAGATTCTCAACAATCAATCAGAAGAAAGGGAAAGTACCGAATCAAAACCAAAAACTTCAGTCGATAAGGTCACTCAAAAAGACATCAAGCTAATTACAAGCACTATTTCTGATTTGGCAGATGAGGATGGATGGGCATTTCTGGGAGATGTGGGAAATTTGCTTCAAAAGAAACAACCTAATTTTGACTCTAGAAATTATGGTTTTGCAAAGCTGACTCCCTTATTGAAATCACTAAAGCAGTTTGAAATTGAAGAGAGAATCGGTACCAGAAATAATTTGAAACTGGTTTATGTAAGATTGAAGAAAAGGTAATAAAGTTGATAAGTGAATGGGTATTTAAGTTTTGAATTGTTAAGGTTAGCAGGTTGAAAATGTCTGAATTATATCCTGATCAACCCCCGAAATCCTCTAGCCCCATAATAGGAATCAGCTCCATTATGATAAACAAATACTCTTCCGAAGCGATAATCGCCAAAAATTGCTCCTCCTAATTTTCGGACTTCATCTGGTGTTTTTAGCCAGCTGGATGTTTTCTGATCAAAGTTTTCAAGGCTTTGCAGTTGGCGATATTGTTCCTCGTCCAAAATTTCCACCCCCATATCAGCAGCCATATCCATTGCACTTGTTTTAGGCGGATATTTTTTCCTAGCTTCTAATGCCTCACGGTCGTAGCAAACACTTCTTCTGCCTTTTGGGCTTTCAGGAGAACAGTCAAAATAAATGTATTCATTTGTATTGTCATCATAAGCTACCACATCTGGCTCACCACCTGATTTTTCCATCTCATTCAAAGACCACATCTTTTCAGGATTAGCTTCTAGCTTTTCTTGAATTTTATTCCATTGAAGTGTTTCATGTCTGTGGAGGTTATTCTCAAAACGCTTCTGCCAGGCGA
>QNXU01000319.1 GCA_003973485.1 Bacteroidota bacterium
TTTTTGATTTTTGGAGGATTTCAAAAGTTCAAATTGCGCTAATTTTAGGGCAATAACAAATGATTTCTGCTGTCCTTGTGAACCAAATTTCTTGACTGGCTTCCCTTCAGAAAGAAACACATAATCATCTTTATGAATTCCCATGGTTGTCCGGCCTTGTCGGAAATCTTTTTGATGTTGAGACGTAAAGTCATTTCCGAATGATTTTGTTACTCGGGTATCATAATTAATCGCAACTTCTTCCTGGTTATCCGATAAATCTTTATAGAACTCCTGAAAAATAGGCAGGAAATTTTCCATTAAAGCATTCCTTTCCTCAGCAATTTTAATGGCCAAAGGAATCATCAATTCATCATAAGGAGCTAATTGATCAGCGGAAAATCTATTTTTCTCCAAAAAGGATTTCAACAATGCATTTCTTTGTTTTAAGAGATGATTATAATTCACCAATAATTTCAAATATTCTTGGTCCAGTTGGCAGAGTAAGTTGTCAAAAAACTTTCTTCGCATTTCACTTGCCTCTCTTACAATGTCCGTATCCTGTGGAATAATCATCACTAAAGGTAGTTTTCCAATATGCTCGCTTAGTTTATCATACTCCTTTCCATCCCACCTCACCATTTTTTTCTCCCCCAACCGGACTGCACAAAGCATTTCAGTGCTTTTATCCTCCAATTCAAAATTGGCTTTGATGGAGAAAAAGCTCTCTTCATGCAGAATATTATCTTTATCTACAGAATTGAAAGCACTCTTGGTAAAAGCAAGATAATAAATAGCATCCAACAAATTAGTTTTACCAATTCCATTTCGCCCTAAAAAGCAATTAATTCCGTCCACAAAGGAGAAATTTGCTTGCGGATAGTTTTTGAATTGAGCTAATCGGATATTTTGGAGCTTCATTTTTCGCACTTGTGGGTTTTTTCGTTATTTTCGCATCCCGTAACAAGAAGAACAAAGTTAAGTTATTCTTTTGTGACGACAGAAATACATCAAAAAAAGAAAAAGCATTATGGCTACAAAGAAATCAAAAACTGCCAATAAAAAGAGTTTCGATAAAGAAACCTATATGGAATGGTTCAGATCCATGTCCTTAATGAGAAGATTCGAGGAGAAAGCCGGTCAATTATATGGTCAGCAAAAAATAAGTGGTTTTTGCCACCTTTACATTGGACAGGAGGCTTGTGTAGCCGGTGCTGTTAGTGCCCTGAAAAAAGGTGATAAATATATCACAGCTTATAGAGATCATGCGCACCCAATTGGTTTAGGAACTGACCCAAAAGCGGTAATGGCCGAATTATACGGTAAAGAAACTGGTGTTTCTAAAGGAAAAGGTGGTTCCATGCACATGTTCGATAAAGAAAATCATTTCTTTGGTGGACACGGGATTGTAGGTGGACAAATTCCATTGGGAGCTGGTATTGCTTTTTCTGAACAATATAAAGGAACTGATAATATTTGCATCACTTATATGGGCGATGGTGCGGTTCGTCAAGGTGCTTTCCATGAAGCTTTGAACATGGCCATGAGCATGAAATTACCTGTTATTTTCGCTATCGAAAATAATGGTTATGCCATGGGAACTTCCGTAAAAAGAACATCAAATGTAACTGAATTGCATACTTTAGGTGAGGCTTACGATATGCCTTCCAAAGGAGTGGATGCCATGAATGTAGAGAATGTGCATAATGCAGTGGCAGAAGCAGCAGAAAGAGCTAGAAAAGGTGATGGCCCAACCTTATTGGAGTTCAGAACTTATCGATATAAAGGTCATTCAATGTCAGACCCTGCTAAGTATAGAACCAAGGAAGAGTTAGAAGAATACAAGGGCAAAGATCCTATTGAGCAGGCTAGAGCAGCTATTTTGAAAAATAAATATGCTACAGAAGAGGAGTTGAAAGAGATTGATAACGAGCAAAAGGAAATCGTGAAAGAATGCGTGAAATTTGCGGAGGAATCTGATTTCCCTCATGTTGATGAAGTTTACAGAGATGTTTACGCTCAAGAAGATTATCCTTTTATTGTGGATTAAAACTTATGAATGTTCCAAACCTTCCAGCTTTTTAATCATGCAAAGCTACATAGTTTGCTAGCTATGATGATTTTTTTAAAAGAAAGCTGGAAGGTTTTAGTGCGAAAATAGTTTAAATCTCAAAGCGTTAAACTATTAAAGCACTGAATTGGGTATTAATTAATAAATTTTTATAGCTTTGCGGTCTTAAAATAGTGGCAATGGCAAAAACAAAATCTAAAGAGAAACAAAGTTCAGAGTTTTATGAAAACCCTGAGGTATTAGCTCAGCAACTTTCTAAAACAGAAGAATTCATTGAAAACAATAAAAAAGTAGTATTTGGTTTAGGGGGAGTAATCGCCTTAATCATTGTAGCCTTTTTTGGTTACCGATACTATATGAATAATCTTAACCAAGAAGCTCAAAAGGAAATGTTCCAAGCGGTTTATTGGTATGAGAATGGTGAATATGACTTAGCCTTAAACGGTGATGGTAATAACTTCGGATTTTTAGCTATTGTAGAAGATTACGGATCAACAAAAGCAGGAAATTTAGCTAGCTTCTATTTAGGAAGTATATATTTAAACCAAGGTCAATTTGAAACGGCAATTGATTATTTAGAAGATTTTAGCAGCGATGATTTGTTAGTACAAGCTAGAGCTTATGCTTTAATTGGCGATGCTTACATGGAATTAGGAAACTATTCTTTGGCAGCAGATCAGTACGGAAAAGCTGCTAATTACAAAAGCAATAAAGAATTTAGCCCTATTTATTTAATGAAACAAGGCTTAGCTTATGAAAAAGCAAATGATTTAGAAGCTGCTATGGGAAGCTATCGAAAGGTGGTTGAGGATTTCAGTGATTCCAAACAGAAGACTGAGGCAGAAAAATACCTATCCCGATTAGAAGCTCAAAAATAATTTATAAGAAAAAATTAATTAAGGAAAAGGGATAGGTTGAAAAAGCCTGTCCCTTTTTTTATTGAAAAACACTTGATCATAAATCTTTTTATAAATACTACAAAGATATCTAAAAAAAGCTGAAGGGTGCGGGAAGGGAGTGTCCATGCAAAGCGAGTTACAATAGAAAAAGAAAGTCTTACGCTTTTATTTCGGCAAAGCCGAAAAAGGTAACTCACGCAAAGACGCAATGGCGCAACGACCTCGCAACGCAAAAAAAGAAGAGAAAAAATGACTGTTCATATCTATGATTTAGAGCCTTATTTTCCTTTGCGAAAACTTTGCGCCTTAGCGGCTTTGCGAGACATTTTAAGCGTCAAAGACGCCTGCGGACTTTTTCTTATGTAGTAGTAAAAAGAAATATAAACTTGAAACAATATTCTTTGTGTAATTAACAATTATGATTAATAAAAAATATGGCATCAAATCTTAAAAATCTAAGCGAGCATTCCGGTAAAAACATGAAAGGATTGCAAGATAAAAAATTTGCAATCGTAGTTTCAGAATGGAATGAAGAAGTAACGGAATCATTATACAATGGCGCCTTTGAAACATTGCTAGAAAACGGAATTCCTAAAGAAAATATCCAAAAGCATTATGTGCCAGGCAGCTTCGAATTAAGCTTAGGAGCACAATGGATGGCGGAAAGAAAAGACATTGATGCTGTCATCTGCTTGGGCTGTGTAATTCAAGGCGAAACCAAACATTTTGATTTCATCTGTGATGCAGTGGCACATGGAATTACCAATGTCAGTCTAAAGTATAACAAACCGGTTATTTTTGGTGTTCTGACTCCCAATACACAGCAACAAGCTTTGGACAGAGCAGGTGGGAAACATGGAAACAAAGGAGATGAAGCAGCATTTACCGCATTAAAAATGTTAGGATTAGCAAAAGGATTATGATTGTATTAAAATTTGGCGGAACTTCTGTAGGCACGCCTCAAGGAATGAATCAGATTCGTGAAATCATCACGAAAGACAACAATAAAAAATTAGTAGTCCTTTCCGCTCTCAGTGGAGTAACCAATACTTTGGTTGAGATAGGAGAGAGATTGCGCAAAAAAGAACACGAGCAAGCTGCTAAAGTCATCAAAAAGCTTCAAAAGCGCTATGATGAATTTCTAGAAGAGCTTTTCAAGACTGACTCTTTTAAAAATCAGGCTTCTGTTATCATTGCTGAAAGCATGACCTTTATCAAATCATGTTTGGAAAAGCCTTTTACTAATTCGATTGATAAAGAATTACTGGCTCAAGGCGAGTTGATGTCTACCAATATTTTCAATCTACATTTGCAAGAGCATGAATTGAATAGTGCATTGATTAATGCCTTGGATTTCGTGAGAACAGATGCTTTTTCTGAACCTGATGAAGCTTTCATCAATAAAGAATTGTCGGATATTTTGATGAAGCAACCTGCTGAAACCAATCTGATCATCACCCAAGGTTATATTTGCCGAAATGCAGAAGGTCATATTGATAATTTAAAAAGAGGAGGTAGTGATTATACTGCTTCTTTGGTGGGTGCTGCCTTAAATGCAGATGAAATCCAGATTTGGACGGATATTGATGGGATGCACAATAATGACCCAAGAGTGGTGGATAAAACCTTTAGCATTCCGCAGTTGTCATTTGAAGAAGCGGCAGAGCTAGCTTATTTTGGAGCTAAAATATTGCACCCTTCCTGTATCAGACCTGCACAGAAAAAAACCATTCCAGTACGATTAAAAAACACCATGAAGCCAGAAGCGCCTGGTACTTTGATTCATACCAAAGAAGGCAGTGGAGAAGGCATCAAAGCCATAGCTGCTAAGGATGGAATAGTCGCTATCAAAATAAAATCCTTGCGAATGCTAATGGCTTATGGCTTCTTAAGAAGAGTGTTTGAAATTTTCGAGAAATATAAAACGCCTATAGATGTAATTACTACTTCTGAAGTTGCTATTTCTGTGACCATCGATAACATTTATTATTTAGACAGCATTTTAAGTGAATTGCGTCCTTTCGGGGAAGTAGAAGTCGATCAGGAGCAAAGTATAATCTGTTTAGTAGGCAATATGGTAGCAGAAAAACCAGGTTTGGTCAGCAAAATTTTTGCAGCTCTGCAAGATGTTCCTGTCCGTATGATTTCTTATGGAGGTAGCCGACACAATATCTCTGTAGTGGTCGATACACAATATAAGAAAGAGGCATTGAAGAGGTTGAATGATGGGGTTTTTTAGGAGTTTTAGATTACATTATTTATGTCCTTCCAATAATTATTCAATTTAATAAGGTCTAAGTCTTTGTTTGCGGAGGAAAGCATTGGTCTAACTTGACACATGTATTTCCTTTTAGTATTAAAATAAGAAGAATTATTCTCTAGTTTTATTAATCTAGCTTGAAAAATACGTGCACCTACGGTTAAATTTATTGGGTTCTTATTAACATTAGTCAATTCTATTGAAATACATCCACAATAACCTGGCTGGACAATTGTAGAAATTGATAACCCAAGTCTTGAATAGGAGCTTCTCATATTTAAAGCCATTAATATATTTTCAGGTAATTTAATATATTCTAAACTTGTACCAAGTATCGTTTGTCCTGGATGAAGTAAAAATGTTTCACCTGGTCTCCTTCTGGTACGATGAAAAAAACTTTCAAATGACTTAACTTTTTCATTGTCATTTAATGAGGTATCTATAAATGCCTCTCGTCCTTGAATTGACACCAAGAAGTCATATCCTAATCGAAAATCAATTGTTAATTCCCCAATTTGATCTTTATCCAATAAAGGTCGAATATGCAGTTTATCGCTTTTAATTAGTTCTAAAATTTGTTTCTTCTGTAAATACATCTAAAGCTTATTCCAGGTGTTTTGAACTATGTAATTTCCAATAGCTTTTTCTATTAAATTATTGATAATTGTGTAGACTTCATAAGATGTGAGATTCTCTGTCATATTATTACTTCTAGATAAATCAGACCAATCGCTTTGCCACATGTCCCAACCATATTTAAATAAATAGTGAAGTTCAGCCTCACTATTTATCTCCTGAGGAATTAATAACTTAAAGTCTTCATTTTTAAATTTTCTAAATCGTATCTCAAGATTGAGAGAGTTTTTTGTACAATTAAGCACTGTCTCCCTAAGTTTAGAGATAACAAAATTGTGTTCATTATTAAGAAAGTTCTCTATAACTATTTGTCTGTTTTCAGTAGATGGGTGGGTAGGAGAGCTGTTAGCCTTATGAGCTAAAAAGCTTAGGTAGATTGTTAAACTGTCTGAGATATATTGGCTTGCAAAAATATCACAGAAGTATTCAGCAATTTGATTTTCCAAATATCTTTTTACTTGATCTGACTTTAATTCGTTAGGCCGAACAGTCTGGAGTAGAGGAAAAAATTCTACAAAATCTTTATCACTAATCAATTTGTGAATATCCGTGGAAAAGTCATTAGCTAAAATTACAGAGAAATTATAATATTTATCAATAAAGTGACCCAATTCATGATAAAGAGGTACACTAGCGAGATAATCATTTACTAAATATTCTGGGACATTGATTTGTATTAACTTCTTTTTAAATTTAATTCCGTAATTTTTTTCGATTATATCATAGTATAATTGGTAGAATGATAATATAGGGTTGAAGCTAAAGCCTTTAATATTTTTTATAAGAGAAGTAACAATAATAAAATCGTTATCATTTTTTGGATACCAAGTTTTTAATGCCAATTCTAAACACTTTACAATCTCAAAAGGAATATTAGATAATGTACTATTGTCTAGAAAAGTGACACTATCAAAAAAGAATTGTATTATAAATGATCTTTCTTCTAGCTGATTTGCATCTAATTTTGAAAAGTCCTCCTTATCAATTTCTTTAAAGAGTTCTTCTAGGGTATTATGATAATCTTGTCGAAATGAATCTGAATAGGTGTTATTTCTTGACTTATTCCAAGTTGATGTTAATTGTGCAAGGTTTAGTTGAAGTAATTTAAAATTCATTTATAAGTTGACTATTTTTTAATTCTATAGAAGAAAGCATTTTTTTATATATATCCTTGTCATCAATTTGTTTTTCATCAATTTCAGTTGAAAAGAATTTTTCATTTTTATTTCTCAAAAACAAAATTACCTGAAGCATTTCCTTACTTACTTCGTATAACTCTTTTTCCCCTTTAGCCAAGTGTTTTACCTCATTTAATACTTCATCTATTTCCTTCTTGTATTTTTGCTCTCCATTTATAGCTTCTTTTAAAAAAAGTGCAAATAGATTGAACTTTTGATCCTCTATTGATTGGGCGTAAATCATGGTTTTGAATTTTAAAAAGTTAAAAATAACTAATCTTATCAGTAAACTATAAATAGTAAATTTATAGTTTTAATTTAAGTAAAAAATATATTTTCCACAAGTTTTCCACAAGTTTTCCACGCTTTGCAATTCATAATCATTAGTGAATAAATTATAAGTTTTTAGACTTGTTCCATTTTTAGTGTAGCTGGCTTACTGTAAAATAGACTGCTAGAGTGATTTTTGCATTGTTCTAAACAATATCCGCCATCACTTTTTCTACTCTTTTGAAATATAATAGCCCTGTTATAAAAAGCAAGATCACTATACTAAAAGAAAAGTAAGCAAATATACTAGGAGGATCTCCACCTAAAAGGCTCCATCTAAAGCCTTCTACTATTCCTGCCATGGGATTGGCATAGTAAAGGAATGAGCCCCAATCAGGTAATCTTTTGATGACATCTTTGGCTTGATAGCCAACTGGTGTGGCATAAAGTCCGAACTGTACTAAGAAAGGAACAACGTGTTGAAAATCTCGATATCGGATCGTTAAGGCACTTAACCAAATCCCAACTGCTAGAGCTGAAATAATAGTCAAAATGATAAATATCGGCAAGTAAATAATATTTGCGGATGGAATAAAACCATAATAAATCATTAAGATAACCACAAACAACATGGCTATGGCGAAATCTACAAATCCTACCAATGCTTTGGAAAGTGGAATAACCAATCGTGGAAAATAGATTTTTTTCACCATCTCCTGGGCACCAATAATGGAATTTCCTGATTGGTTCAATACAAATGAAAAATACGACCAGGAAGCCATACCGCAAACGGCAAAAAGTGGATAGGGCACACCACTTGTATCCACTACTGCTACTTTCCCGAAAACTACCGTAAATATTAATAAAGTTGCCAAGGGCTGAATAAATGCCCATAATAAGCCTAGAAAAGTCTGAGCATATCGAACTCTCAAATCTCTGTAAGCCAATATGTAAAACAAATCCCTATAAGCCCACAGTTCTCTCAAATTGATGTGCCATTTTGGTTTGGATGCGTCTACAACTAGTTTTTCCATAAAGTTGGATGTTGAGTAATTAGATTACGGATTAGCTCAGTCTATTTTTTTCAATACAAATATAGTATAAAGAGTTGGAAGAGGAATATCTGAATTGGAGAGAGGTTACTAATGAGATTTTTATTCGACAAACGCCTCTTTAAATGCCTTTAACGACTTTTTATCTCCCAATAAAATGATGACATCGCCTTCATCACATACCACTTCAGAATTAGGATTAAATACAAAGCCTTTCTCTTTGTCCTTAAAGGCTAAAACAGTAGCGCCAGTTTTATTTTTCACATCCATTTCTCCTAAAGAGAGGTTTTTGAATTTATCTTTAAGCAGGTTGTGATTTATCTCCTCCAAGGAATATTCTGAATTTTGATCGCCATTGAGTATTTCTAAAAACTGCACTACACTTGGTCTAGTAACTAATGAGGCCATGTAGGAGCCTCCTACTCTGTCGGGCATTACTACATGATTTGCTCCAGCTCTTTTTAATTTCTTTTCCGTATTTCTCTCTGTTGCCTTGGCAATGATTTGAATTTGTGGGTTGAGCTCTTTTGCTGTTAAAGTTATAAAAACATTATCTGCATCGCTAGGAAGAGTAGTAATCAGGGTACTTGCTCGTTCAACTCCTGCTTCAACCAAAACAGATTCTAAAACTGCGTCACCATGAAGGAGTAGATAACCTTTTTCGTTATTGTAATTATTAATAACATCTGCATTTTTTTCAATGAAAACAATTTCCTTTTTAGAAACTCCCAATCCGTTTCCGGCTATTTCACCATTTTTGCCAAATCCGCAGATGATGATATGATTATTCAATTTTTCCAATGCTTTTTTGTCGGTATAGGTTTTATAAATTTCCTTAAATCGTCCCTCAAATAAAAAAGAAGAAATTACAGAAGCTGTATAAGCAAATAAACCTAAATTTACGATAATATAAAATACAGTAAATAATTTCCCTTCATCACTCAAAGGTTGAACTTCTTTGAAACCAACCGTTGAGAAAGTAATTACAGACATATAAACTCCATCTCGAAAACCATAGCCTTCAATCAGCATAAAGCCCAAACTGCCAAGCATTATACTGGCGATAATCATCAATAAAGCATAAATAAGTTTCCTTAAGGCTGACTGCATGCTTAAATTTAGCTAAAAAGAAATAATATTTATTCCGTCACCTCCACACCTTTCCAGAATGCTACATAATTTTCAAACTTTTTAGCCATTTCTTTGGTGTCAGGATAATACCAAGCGGCATCTTTATTTTCTTTGCCATCCACTTTTAAGCTGTAATAAGAAGCTGTTCCCTTCCAAGGACAAACCGTATGATAATCCGTCTTTTCAAAATATTCATCTTTTATTGATTCAGGTGGAAAATAATGATTGCCTTCTATTACAATAGTGTCATCACTTTCTGCTACTACTTGATCGTTCCAAATTGCTTTCATGACTATAGATTTTAGATGTTTAGATATAAGATAGTACTGTTTACTAACTTCATTTAAACCTGTCAGGTTTTTGTTAATTTATAGTGATGCAAAATTTCAAGTATTTTAATACTTTCAAATATGAAACCTAACAGGTTTTACTTCACCCCCTGATTTTCAAGCCTCACTTTATAAATAACCCCTTGCCCAAAACAGCAAATTCCGGAATTGAATACTGCCAAGGCAAAAGTTCCATAGTAAATCCAGTTCCAACCTTCAGGGTTTTGCATGCGGTAAAAACCAGCATCAATTGCCAGGCTTAAACCAGCACCTATTAGAATTAAACCTAAAATTGTGAAAAATAACCATTTTTGCTTTATCGCCTGCATGACATAAGTAACATTTGTTCCAACAAAATTTAACTATCTTCGTGTTTTAGTTTTGTAAGACGAACAGGCGTTATTAAAAGTTTATGAGATATTTAGTTTACAGCCTACTTTTAGTGGGTTTATTTTTGCAAAACACTTTTGCCCAAGTTATTAAACCCATCAGTTGGGAAAGCTCCATTTTAGAAGAAAATTTAGAAGTAGGCGATACGGCTACACTATCCTTCCGAGCAGAAATAGATGAAAATTGGTATTTATATTCCTCAGATTTTGATCCGGATTTGGGACCAATGTTAACCGAATTTGAATTCGTTGAAGATGATTCCTATCAGTTAGTCGATAGCATTATTCCAATCAATCCTTCCGAAGGATATGATGAAATTTGGGAAGGAGATTATACCTATTTCAAAGGAAAAGGTGAGTTTCAACAAAAAGTAATCATAAAGGAAACACCATTTAAGATTGAAACGAGCAATAGTTACCAAGTTTGTTCCGATGTAGATGGAAAATGTATTCCTTTCAGCGATGATTTTTCCTTCGGAGAAAAAACTAAATCTGCTGCTCGTTCAGATGAAGAAAAAGAGAACACATCACCCGATAAATCTGAAAAAGAAGGTAAAAAGAAATTAATAGACCTTCAGCAAAAAGACTCGAATTCACCTTATTCACTATTAGGTTTTATGGTGGTGGCTTTCTTAGCCGGATTAGCAGCACTATTAACACCTTGTGTGTTCCCTATGATTCCTATGACCGTAACTTTCTTCACTGGAAAGGCTAAAAGCAGAGCAGGCGCTATTCGTCAGGCTGTGATTTATGGTATTTCCATTATCGTCATTTATGTAGTTGCCGGAACCATCATAGCCGTAATTAACGGCCCTGAATTTGCCAATTGGTTGAGTACCCATTGGGTACCGAATGTATTTTTCTTTTTGGTGTTCTTCATTTTTGCCCTTTCATTTTTGGGGCTTTTTGAAATCAATTTACCTTCCAGCTTTGTCAATAAAGTGGATGCCAAAGCAGATAAAGGTGGCTTAGGTGGTGTTTTCTTTATGGCTTTCACATTGGTTTTGGTTTCATTCAGCTGTACTGGCCCAATAGTAGGAAGTATATTAGTAGAATCTGCTGGTGGAATGGTCATAAAGCCATTGTTAGGGATGTTTGCTTTCAGTTTAGCTTTTGCAATTCCATTTACGCTTTTTGCCATATTCCCAGAATGGTTAAATAATCTTCCAAAATCAGGAGGGTGGTTGAATTCCGTAAAAGTTGTTTTAGGATTTCTAGAATTGGCTTTAGGATTAAAATTCTTAAGCATAGCAGATCAAGTTTATCATTGGGGAATTTTAGACAGAGATATCTATTTAGTGCTTTGGATTGTGATATTTGCAATGCTTGGACTTTATTTATTAGGCAAATTAAGATTACCTGGAGACAGCCCAATTGAAAAGCTATCTGTAGGAAGATTGATGTTGAGTATAGTGACTTTCAGTTTTGTACTCTATATGATTCCAGGATTATTTGGTGCTCCATTGAAAGCACTGTCAGGTTATCTTCCACCTATGAGTTCACATGATTTTGACCTTCCAACACTTATTCGAGAAAATAGCGGAGGTTCAGGAGCCATTAGTGCTGAAGATCAAATCTGTGAAGAACCGAAATATGGGGATATGCTGCATTTTCCACACGGAATTAAAGGCTATTTCGATTATGAGCAAGCCTTAGCTTGTGCAAAAGAGCAAGAAAAACCTATTTTTGTGGATTTCACTGGTCATGGTTGCGTGAACTGCCGAGAAATGGAAGCCAGAGTTTGGTCAGATCCAAAAGTGCTGAATCGTTTGAAAAACGATTATGTGATGTTGGCTTTATATGTAGATGAAAAAACCGAACTACCAGAAAGCGAATGGTACACCAGTGAATATGATGGCAAAGTGAAAAAGTCTATTGGCAAGCAGAATGCCGATTTTCAGATTACTCGTTTCAACAATAATGCTCAACCCTATTATGTTTTACTGGATACAAATGGTGAATTATTGATTGAGCCAATCGCTTATGAAAGAAGTATCAGCAAGTTTGTAGATTTTCTTGATGAAGGAAAAGAAAAGTTCGAAGCTAAAAACAAGCCTTAATTTAGGGCTTGCTTAAAAAGTCTCAAGTGCCTCATATACAATCGGGCTAAGTGAAGGAGTATTGGTATACTTCGAGCTTTAGCCCGGGAAGTACCTGCCAGAGGCAGACAGGGATGAGGTGCTTGAGGCTAGAGTACTAGAAAATCAATTTTTGATTTTCTAGTACAAACAATATTAGTTATTTCCTTAAAAAGACTTACACTAATTGAAAAACTATTATTCAATAATCACTACCAAAACAGGTATTAAGTTCATTTTTGTTAAATAATCTGTTTTTAAGCAAGCCCTAATTAAAGAACTATTGTACCTTTGCGGGGTTATAAACATTTCAATAGAGACAATAATTAAGAATGGCAAAAAGAAGAAAGAGCGAACCGCTTAAAGAGGAAGAGAAAAAGCCACTCAACAAAGAAAATTTTAAAAAGCTTACAGGAGTTTTTCAATTTATAAAGCCCTACAAAGGGTATTTTATAGCTGGACTATTTTTCCTTTTAATATCAAGTACAACTTTGCTTGGGTTCCCTTATGTGATGGGGAAATTAGTGGATGTAGCCCAAGGCAAAACCTCTGGTATATTCACCGAACTCAATACAGTAGCATTCATATTGATTGGAATTTTAGCTGTACAAAGCTTCTTTTCTTTTTTTAGGGTCTATCTTTTTGCTCAAGTAAGTGAAAGAGCCATGGCTGATATGCGAACTAAGCTTTACACTAAATTAATGAGCTTACCTATGGCTTTTTATGATAAAAGCCGCGTTGGGGAATTAGTTAGCCGAATTACATCCGATGTTTCTTTACTGCAAGATACTTTTTCAGTTACTTTAGCTGAATTCATCAGACAAGTATCCACTTTAGTTATTGGTGCTGCTATAATCTTTTACTTTACTCCAAAGTTGGCGTTTTTCATGATTGCTACTTTTCCAGTATTGGTCATTGCAGCTATGGTATTTGGAAGATTTATCCGTAAGCTATCCAAAAAAACACAATCAGAGTTAGCTTCAGCAAATGTCATTGTAGAAGAAACTTTACAATCCATCAATATTGTAAAAGCTTTTACTAGTGAATTAACAGAGGTATTACGTTACAGAAAATCTCTTGACAAAGTGGTGAAAGTTGCTTTAAAATCAGCCACTTATCGAGGGGCATTTATTTCCTTCATTATTTTTGCCATGTTTGGTGGAATAGTAGCTGTTTTATGGTATGGCGCAAGTTTAGTGCAAGAAGGAAGCATGAGTGTGGGTGATTTATTGAGCTTTGTTCTTTACACTACTTTTATTGGGGGTTCAATTGCAGGTTTGGGTGATTTGTATGGTCAAATCCAAAAAGCGATTGGTGCTTCAGAGCGAGTTATGGAAATCTTACAAGAGGAAGAGGAATTTAAAATAGAAGCAAAAGAAAAAATACACTTACAAGGAGCAATACAGTTTGAAAACGTGAAATTTTCTTATCCAACTCGAAAGGATGTGCAGGTATTAAAAAACCTGAATTTATCAGTTGGAGCTGGTGAAAAAATAGCACTAGTTGGTCATAGTGGAGCTGGAAAATCAACCATTATTCAATTGTTAATGCGTTTTT
>QNXU01000318.1 GCA_003973485.1 Bacteroidota bacterium
TCCTCAAAATCCCAAAGGACATTTTTTTGGTTTTTAACCAAGGGCATCAAATCTTTTGGATTCAGTGGTGCTGCTAAAAATATTTTTCCCATTCCAGCCCGAGCATCCATATTGGCCACCGTAAGCCAACTTTCATCAGCTAGTTCATCTTTATGTCCAATTGCAGCAATGCTTCCATTCGATAATTGAAACTGTGCATTATTTCCTCTTTTTGCGGAAGCAATTCTATCTGGATAGGCCATTGCTAATAAAAAGCCAATTGCATAAGGGTCTATTTCTCTATTATCTTCATTAATTTTAAAAAGTGTACGGTAGGAATGAGCAATTTTCTCAATTTTCTTGAAATTCCTGCCCAGTCTTTTTTCACCCCTTAGCGTTCTTAACAATTGAATTCTTTCGCTAATATCAGCCCCCGCTTTTTTATATAATGGGTCTTTTTCTTCTAAAAGAGATGCTAAATCAATAGCTAATGATAAATTATCGGTTGATTTCACCAGCATGTGGGCCAATCGTGGATGACAAGGCAACTGATGCATTTGCTTTCCGGTTTCAGTGATGTTTTTATCTTCGTTTAAAGCCTCCAATTGAATTAAGAGATTTTCGGCATAAATAAGCTTGTCTAATGGAGGAGGTGTTAGCCAAAATAATCTTTTGCTTTCATGTATATTTCTCGCAGCTAAATCCAATTTAAGATTAGCCAAATCAGCATGAAGAATTTCAGCTAATCGATGGCTTGGTTTAAGATTTTGCTCTTCTTCTGTCCACATTCTGTAGCATTTACCTGCTGCCAATCTACCAGCTCTACCTGCTCTTTGTGTGGCTTCATCTTGTGAAATTGATTGTGTTTTTAAGCTGTTTAAAGCTGTATTAGGGTCAAAAATAGAATTCTTTTTTAAGCCTGTGTCAATAACTACTTTAATGCCTTCTATAGTCAAACTGGTTTCTGCAATAGAGGTGGCCAACACTATTTTTCGATTACCTTTTGGGTGTGGTTGAATAGCTGCCCATTGTTTATGCCAAGCTAATTGTCCATAAAGAGGGTAAATCTCAGCATTAACTTTTGATTTCCTGAGTAAATCCTGAACTGCCAATATTTCACCTTGTCCGGGTAAAAAGACTAATATGTCACCTTCATCTTCTTTGAGCGCTTTTTTTACCTGTTCTGCTGTCAATTCAGCTATTAACCTATCGTCCAAATTCCCAACATATTCGATATCAACAGGGTATTGCCTTCCTTTGCTTGCCACTACTTTTGCCTTTAATTCTTTGGCTAAAAGATTTTGATTTAAAGTAGCGGACATAATTAATAGCTTTAAGTCAGGTCTTGAATTTTGCTGAGTGTAGCGAGCTAAAGCTAAAGCCACATCCGCATGAATGCTGCGCTCATGGAATTCATCAAAAATAATTATAGCTACATTTTTCAATTCTGGGTCGCTGTCCATCATTTTATTAAGAATTCCCTCTGTCACCACTTCTATTTGGGTGTTTTCTGATATTCTTGTTTCAAATCTAATTCTATAGCCTATTGTATTCCCCACTTCTTCACCAATCAATTGTGACATTCGTTGAGCAATGGATTTAGCAGCTAATCTCCTAGGCTCAAGCATAATAATCTTTTGCTTTTTGTCTTTGAAAAGCTCTAAAAGAGCAAGTGGAATTATAGTGCTTTTTCCTGCTCCAGCCTCAGCATTCAGGATGAGGTTTTGTTCTTCCTTAATATTTTGAACTACTTCAGGAAGTATTTCAACTATTGGTAAATTAATTTGGGATAAATCTAATTTGGGCATGTTGCAAAGTTAATGGACAATATAGTTTAATTTAAGAATCAACTGAGGCTAAAGGCCTTCTTTTAAAACTATTATTATAAACCATAAAAGTTTTTAGGGATGGATTGATAAATTAAGCTTTAAAAATTTTTGTCTTTACAAATTGCCAAAATTCTTTCCTTTCTTCAGATGAGGTTAATAAAGATATTAATGTATTGCCAAAATTAACATTATTAATCTTTTCTTGAGTAGGTTTTATTTTAGGTAAAGGAGCAGGTTCTGGTTTAGGTTGAGGTGCCATATCAGATTTAGTCTCATCAGATTTTTTCATTCCAAAGTTTTTGGGGTCAATCTTTTCTGCATCTTTATAATGCTGCTCTGCTTTTTTATGATTCCCCATTTTACCTAATACTAGCCCTAAGTTATTGTGGGAAATAGCATCCTCTGGATCTAAAACTAAAGCTTTTTGGTAATCTTGTTTAGCACCTTCCAAATCATTTAAATGATCTTTTATAAAAGCCCTACTGGCATATCTAAAAGGGTTTTCTGGCTCCATTTCAACCGCTTTATCAAAATCAGCCATAGCCTTTTCTTGCTGTTTAGCCATATAATAAATAAGCCCTCTTTCTGCAAAGAGTTCAGCACTTTCAGGTTTTAATTTTATTGCTTTACTCAAATCAGATTGTGCTGCCTGATAGTCTTTAATCTTAAAGTATGCTTTTCCACGCTGGTAATAAGCCACTGGGTTTTGATTGTTTTGCGTAATGTATTGAGAATATAGATGGATACCTTGTTTAAAATCACCCTTCTGACAATATGAAGACGCAGTTTCTAATAGTATATTGAGTTCTTGCATTATTTTTTGCCTTTTCTTAAGATTTGACAAAATTACTAACTATTTATCGGCATCTCTGTTACATTTTTCAAAAAGACTATCTCTTTTAGTTTTTGGTTTAGGCTTTGACATTTAAAACTTATATTTTTGAAATTTAATAAACCTAAAATAAAATGATTCAAGCATGGATGCGAGGTATATTATTAATTGCCTCAGTTTATAATGTTGCATGGTCGGTTTTCCTCTTTTGGAGTCCTGATAGCTATATAAAATGGATGACTGAAGGTACTCAAACTGAGAATATATGGGTGTTTTATCAGGCGATTGGAATTTCGCTAGTAGCAATAATGCTTTTTATGGGATTTTTAAAACCCATTAAATTTAGGTGGCTTATTTTTATTTCCTTCCTTGCTAAATTACTTGGTGGCATTGCAGTTTATATCTTCATTATGGAATCTCAGTTTACTAAAAAATTTGTATTCCATTTACTTATGAATGATTTGGTCTGGTTGATTCCTTTACTTTTTATTGTGATAGCTGCATTTAAATCAGAAAAAAGCCGTTGAACCATTTGCGGTTGGTTTGCCCAATTTTATTTATTAAATCGAGCTAAAATTTATCTACAATGAAATATAGATTATTCTTTTTTCTGTTTTTTGTCACTTTGTGTTTTTCGAATGCTCAGGTAAAAGCGCCAGTTCCAGCTTCAGAAATTTTGCATCAAATGGAGAAATTGCAGAATACAACAAGGGTTTTATATGTAGCTGCTCATCCTGATGATGAAAATACTCGATTTATAGCATATATTGAAAATGGGAAAAAGTTTGAAGCCGCATATTTGTCGCTGACTAGAGGAGATGGGGGGCAAAATGTAATTGGACCAGAATTAAGAGAAGGCTTAGGTTTAATACGAACACAAGAATTATTAGCGGCAAGAAATATTGATGGCGGACAACAATTTTTCACAAGAGCCAATGATTTTGGATACTCTAAAAACCCTAGTGAAACTTTTAATAAATGGGGGAAAGAGGAAGTGCTTTCTGATGTAGTTTGGACAATTCGTAATTTTCAACCTGATATAATTGTAACAAGATTTAATAAAACACCCGGTATAACGCATGGCCATCATACTGCTTCAGCTATTTTAGCTCATGAGGCTTTTAATATGGCTGGTGATAAAAATGCTTTTCCAGAACAATTAGAATTTACTAATACCTGGAAACCTGAAAAAATATATTGGAATACATCTTCTTGGTTTTTCAGACGAAATGAAGATTTTGATAAATCGCAATATGTAACTGAAAATGCAGGAGGATATTCACCTCTTTTAGGAATTTCATATACTGAAATGGCTGCTTTGAGCCGTAGCAGACATAAATCACAAGCCTTTGGAACCGCTGGCACCCGTGGAGATGAAATTGAATACTTTGAATACTGGGATGGTCCTGAAAATGAAGAGCAAATTTTCAATGGAGTAAACCATTCTTGGACAAAGTTTAAAAATGGTAGTTCAATTCAAAAAGCAATTGAAAAATTGATAAATGATTTTGAACCAAAGGATCCTGAAGCATCAATAGATCAACTCTTTGTAGTTAAGGAACTTGTTGAAAAATTGGATGATTCCGCTATTAAAAGAGATAAGCTTAAGTCAATCAAAGAGCTGATTCTTCATTGTGCTGGCTTTTATCATTTATTCTATCACGACAATTCTTATATATCTCCTGGAGATCAAATTAATGTCAATATGGAATTAGTTAATCGTTCTGCATTGGATATAGATGTAATTGGTGCTAAAGTCAAACCAATTGGTAATGATTTACCTATTTCAGGAGTTTTAGAAAATAACCAAGTGAAATTGGAAAGTTTTTCTATCAATATTCCTAAGGATTTTCCGTATTCAAATCCTTATTGGTTGGAAGAACCATCTGCAAATGGTCTTTATACAGTAGAAAATCAACAATTAATAGGAAAAGCTGAAAATGAACCAGCATTTATGGCTGATATTAATTTAAGAATCAATGGAAATGAATTTTCTTTTACAAGCCCGTTGAAATATAAGTCATCAGATAGAATTAATGGTGAGATTATACAACCATTATATGTTATCCCACCCATTTCAGTTGAATTTGAAGAAGAAGTTTCAATTTTTACAAAGAAAGGACAGCAAAAAGAAATTGTCATTAAGGTTAAAGCGCTTAAAGATAATGTTTCCGGAATGTTAGAATTGGACTTGCCTGCGGAATGGAATGCAAAAACAGATCAAGTTGATTTATCATTTGAAAACTTAGTTAAAAATTCAACAAAAGAATTTAAAATACAAGTTACATCAGGTGGTGATGAGGGAAAATTTGATTTAAAAGCTTTTGTGCAGATAAATGGCAAACCGATAGGCAAGAGTGTGCAAGAAATACAATATGATCACATCCCCAATCAAATTATTATTCGCAATGCCAGTCAGAAATTAGTTTTAGCTGATGTAAAGACAGAAGGAGAAAAAATTGCTTATATTGAAGGAGCCGGAGATGCTGTAGATGAAGCATTAATAGCAATGGGCTATCAAGTTGATTTTATCAATATAGAAAACATCAGTATTGAAGAATTAAAAGATTATGATGCTGTTATTGCAGGCATCAGAGCATATAATGTAAACAGTGCACTTCAAGTACATTACGGTAAATTAAATGATTATATGAATTCAGGTGGGGTTTATATGGTTCAATATAATACCACTTACAGTTTACCTGATACGGATTTTTGGCCTTATCCATTAAATCTATCAAGAGATAGGATAACAGTTGAGGAAGCAAGCATGAGCTTTATTAATCCCAATCATTCTGCACTAAACCACCCAAACAAAATCACAAACAAAGATTTTGAGGGTTGGGTACAAGAAAGAGGACTTTATTTCCCTAATGAATGGGACAAAAATTATGTCCCAATTTTAGCTGGAAACGATCCAGATGAAAGCACTAAGAAAGGGGCATTATTAATTGCTAATTATGGTAAAGGAAAATTTGTATATACAGGTTTGAGCTTTTTTAGAGAATTACCGGCTGGTGTTCCTGGAGCTTACCGTTTGTTAGCGAATTTATTAGCTCCAAATCCTAAGCAATAAATTAATTTATCGCTCTTCATCAAAAAATTTAGAGGGTTGGTCGATTAAATGTTTAAACACGAAAACAAAACTCATACTTTCGTGTTTAATGTTGTAACAATACATAATAAAGTAATGTTTACACAACATATTTTGATTTTTAAAACAATAATAAAATGAAATTAGAAGAGGAAATTAAGCAGTCGAAGTTTGAAAATGAAAGGCAAAAAGCAATTTTAAATGTTATTTATACTGCTAATTGGATTGGGTCAGTGCAACATAAAATATTTAAAAAGCATAAATTAACTTCACCTCAATATAATGTATTGAGAATTTTAAGAGGTAAATTTCCTGATCCATTGACTGTATCTTCCATTCAAGAAAGAATGTTAGATAAAATGTCAAATGCTTCACGTTTGGTAGATAAATTAGTGGAGAAGGGTTGGGCAGAACGTTCAATTTGTATGTATGATAGAAGACAAGTTGATGTAGTAATTACAACAGCGGGTCAAAAATTATTAAAGGATATTGAACCTGAACTGTTAAGTTTTCATAATGATGAAATGGTTTTAACAGAAGAGGATGCAGCAGCAGTAAATAAAGCATTAGATAAAATAAGAGGATAATTTTTTTTATATTGGGTTGGTTTTAATCAATTAAAATTAAAATGAACCTAATTTCGAATATTGGAAGATTTCTTTTTGCCATTCCTATGGTGATTTTTGGGGTATTTCATTTTGTAAACACTAGAACATTACAAAATGTGGTACCCTCTTTTATTCCTGGGCAAACATTCTGGGTATATTTAACTGGAGCAGCTTTAATGGCTGCTGGTATTAGTATTTTAATTAAAAAACAAGTTCAATTAATATCCCTTCTTCTAGCGCTTATGTTGCTGGTTTTTGCATTATTTGTGCATTTGCCATTGGCATTAAATGGAGATCAATTAGCTTCTAGTTCCTTGCTTAAGGATATTGCATTAGCCGGTGGAGCATTAGTTTTAGGTAACTATTTTAAAAACAATTAATCGTATTCATGAAAGTTTTCAAAAAAATATTAATTGGATTGTTAATTAGTAGTGTTGGTTTTATTATTCTCTATTTTTTTGGATCTAAAATTGAAACTCCAGTTTTTTCAAATAATTTACCTGAAATCCCAGCTGATATTCTTACAATAGAAAGCTGGTTAAATGAAAAAGAAAGTAAACATTTAGAGATTAAGCCTAATAATCAAGCCCAAATAGTTTGGCATAATGAAAAGTTTAATACGACTGAATATTCAATAGTATACCTTCACGGATTTGGAGCTAGTCAACAGGAAGGGCATCCAGTTCACCGAATTTTAGCTGATAGCTTAAAAGCGAATTTATTTTTAGCTCGTCAGCAAGGACATGGTTTATCTTCTAAAGAAGCATTTAAGGGCTTAACCGCTGATTCTTATATGTCTTCTGCAATAGAAGCTCTTGCTATCGGTCAGCAGTTAGGCGAAAAAGTTATACTAATTGGCACCTCAACCGGTGCGGCTCAAGCCATTTGGTTGGCAGCCCAATTTCCTGATATAGTTCAAGCCTTAATATTATATTCACCCTATATCGCCTTAAAAGATTCGTATAATGAAAAATTAGTGTTAGGTCCTTGGGGTAAAAATTTAACTAAATGGATTATGGGCGGAGAAATTAACCATGAAGTTAGACCAGATTCAATTGCAGCTTTCTGGTCAGAATATTATCATTTAGATGCATATTTCTCTCTTTTTAGTATGATAAATGAGAGTATGAAACCAGAAGTTTTTAGTAAAGTTAATTGTCCTGTTTTTATGGCTTATTATTATAAGGATGAACAAAACCAAGATAATGTAGTTTCTGTAAATGCCATGAAAGAAATGTTTGATCAATTAGCATCAGAAAATAAAAAAGCAATAGCATTCCCAAATACTGGAAATCATGTAATAGCCTCTGATTTACGCTCTAAGGACTGGGAAGGGGTGAAGGATAGCAGTTGGTATTTTATTAAAAATCATATTTTAATCAAGGATTAATGTAATAACTTTTATTTTGGCAGTTGTTCAGCTGAAAAATTCTTTAAACAATTGCAATATGAGTAAAACTAAATTTTCATATATTTTCTTTTTTCTGTTTGCTTTTTTAATGGGCTTAAACTCATTTGCACAAAATCAATCTTCTGATTCTTTAATGAAAGAATATGATTCCTTGAAATTCTATAAAAGGATTTCTATAGGTCCAAAAGCTGTCAAGAATTTAAATGAAACAAGCATAAAATTAAGTTTACAATTCTTAACTTATATTAATTGGAGAAAATTTGATTTGGGATTAGGTGTTAATTATGAGGATGAAATTGATAAGTATTTGATTCCTGCCTATGTTCATTTTAGTTTTACACCAGATATAAAGAAAAATCCCACAAAAATATTTCTTCAGAGTGGATTGGCCTTTAACGTGCCGCAATCTGGGAGTTATGACCATGGGAAGCCAGGCGCTTTATTAGGACTTGGAATTGAACAACATTTTAGATTATTTAATAGATTGCATTCCACTCTTCAATTTTTATACAGGCTTTCTAAAACGACTATGGTGGAAAAGTCGTTTGCAAATCAACAAAAAGTAAGCTCATCAGTATTAAACCAATCGAGTAATAGGTTTATGCTTGTATTTGGCGTGAATTTTTGAAGTTACCTTTTGAAATAAAGATTCTCAAAAGAAATAATATATATGATTTATCAGTTATTTTCAATCTTTAGCATAATTCTTGTTTATTTGCAGTTTAGTTAATTAAAGAAATAAATTTTAGCATTTCAATTCAGTTTCAGTTGAATGAAAAAAATAGATAAATTAATCTTAAGGTCTTTTATTGGCCCCTTTTTAATCACTTTTTTTGTGGTTGTGTTTATACTGTTAACCCAGTATATGCTCAAATATTTTGATGACTTCGTGGGTAAAGATTTGGGGTTTAGTGTGTTTGCTGAATTAATTGCATATTTTAGTATTAATATGACGCCCATTGCTTTTCCATTGGCTGTTCTGCTTTCATCACTTATGACATTTGGAAACCTTGGAGAGCATTTTGAATTAACCGCAATAAAAAGTGCTGGCATTTCATTAGTCAGAGTGCTTAGGCCACTATTTGTATTTGTAGTCTGTTTAAGTGCATTAGTGTATTATTCAAATAATTTCATTGTTCCAAAAGCTAATTTGGAAGCTTACAGTCTTCTTTATGATATAAAACAAAAAAAACCATCCATAGATATTAAAGAAGGTGCTTTTTATGGAGGTATACCAGGTTACAGCATAAAAGCAAATAAAAAATACGATGATGATAAGTCTTTAGGAGATCTTATCATTTACAATCATTCGGATCGTAAAGGAAATACAGAGGTTATTCTGGCTGATTCTGCACTCATGTATACTATTTTGGGTGATAAGTACCTAGTTATGGAGCTTTTTGATGGGAAAAGCTATACTGAAGAAGACGCAAAGAAACCAAATGAACCTGCTAATTATGTTCGGAATATTTTTGAACATAATAAAGTTGTTTTTAGTCTCGCCTCTTTTGAAATGGAAAGAACTGATAAGGAGCTATTCTCATCCAACAGATTAATGAAAAATGAAAATGAATTACGCTATGATGTGGATTCTATGCGTAATGACATTGTTGATTCAAAAAGAACAATTTATCGTTACACGCCTAGATTCTTTAATCTTCACATGGATGAAATTGATGAAATAAAACCTCCATCAGTTGTTTACTGGGAAAAAATGAAAGAAGATACCTCTAGTATTGAAAAAGTTGAGCCTAGTGATGAAGAAAATAAAGTGCTTCCTAATAAAACTGTGGATTCAATTGATGATGGGAAATTAAAAACTATTAATTCAATTAAACAATCCAAAGACTTACCTAAATATAGTGACAAACTTGTACTTAAAAAACCTATTAAAAATATAGAAAGGGAGGAAGTAACAACTTATGATCAAGATTTAATTAATAAAGCTGACAGTGCATTTGATCATATAAATAGAGGAGCATCTACCAATATAGTAGATAAAGCAAGATTTGCTAAAAACAGATTAAAAGGGGAAAACAGAAGGATAAAAAATAGAGAATTCGAAATCAATGTATATGCTATTGAAGCCAACTCAAAATTATCTCAAGCTGTTGCATGTATTGTAATGTTTTTGATTGGTGCGCCATTGGGTGCTATTATTAAAAAAGGAGGTTTAGGATTCCCAGTAATTGTTTCAATTTTATTTTTCATTGTGTCTTATGTGATTAATACTACGGGTATTAAATTAGGTAGGGCAGGAGATATTAGTAATTTCTGGGCAGTGTGGGCTTCTAATTTTATTTTGCTTCCATTTGGCTTATTTTTTCTAAGACAAGCTAGAAATGATTCCAGATTATTTGAGACTGATTATTATGCAGTTAAAATTACTAAGATTTTTAAATTCTTCAGAAAGGAAAAATAAACAGTTTTTTTGTTCGCAAAAATTTATCCGTATATTTGCGCCTTAAAATAATTTAATAACGCTAACTATGTATTTAGACACAGAAAAGAAAAAAGAGCTGTTCAAAAATCATGGTCGGTCAAAAGCAGAAAATGATACGGGTTCGGCAGAATCTCAAATTGCGCTTTTCACCTTCCGAATCAATCATTTGACACAGCACCTTAAAGTAAACAAAAAAGATCACTCATCAAGAACAGGTCTTTTGAAGCTTGTAGGTAAAAGAAGAAGGTTGCTTGATTATCTTTACAAAAACGATATTGAAAGATATAGAGCAATAATTGCTGAATTAGGATTAAGAAAGTAAAATACTTTTCATTATAAAAGGGAATCTTATGGTTCCCTTTTTCCATTATAATCACCTCATTACAAATACCACATCTTTTATAGGACGTGTATAGCAAATGCGGAAAAATTAACAACAAGACGAGAAAACAGTAAAAAAATTATTTATGGCTATACCAAATGCAATCAAAAAAACTTTCAACCTACCTGATGGAAGGGAAATTAGTATAGAAACAGGAAAATTAGCAAAACAAGCAGACGGTTCAGTAGAAGTTAGAATGGGTGATACCATGCTATTGGCTACTGTAGTTTCTAATCAAGAGGCAAAAGAGGGAGTTGATTTCCTTCCAATGTCTGTAGATTATCAAGAAAAATTTGCTTCATCAGGTAAAATTCCTGGTGGATTCTTAAAAAGAGAAGGAAAACTTTCAGATTATGAAGTGTTAACTTCTCGACTAGTAGATAGAGCTTTAAGACCATTATTTCCTTCTGATTATCATTCTGAAACTCAGGTGTTCATTCAACTTTTTTCTCTAGGTGAAGATGATTTACCTGATTCATTAGCTGCTTTGGCTGCATCAGCAGCATTAACTGCTTCTGACATTCCTTTTGATGGTCCAATTTCAGAAGTTAGAGTTGCTAGAGTAAATGGCGAATTTATTGCTAACCCTACCGCAAAACAATTAGCCGAATCTGATATTGATATGATAATTGCCGCAACCATTGATAACATTATGATGGTGGAAGGTGAAATGAAAGAAATTTCTGAAGCTGAAATGGTTGAAGCAATTAATTTTGCTCATGAGGTAATTAAGCCGCAATGTCAAGCTCAATTAGAATTAGCTAAAGACGCTGGTAAAACGGAAAAAAGAGAATACAATCACGAAGAAGAACCTAATCCTGAATTAGAAAAAGAAATTTTTGATAAGCATTATCAGCAGTTTTTTGATGTAGCAGCTAAAGGCTTAGCTGACAAAAAAGAAAGAGGGAGGTTATTCCAAGAAATAAAAGACAGTTACCTCGATGCTATTCCAGAAGAATCTGAAATTAGTGTTTCTTTAGCAAAAAAATACTTGCAAGAAACCCAGAAAAAGGCAGTAAGAAATGCCACACTAGAAACAAGAAGCAGGCTAGATGGTAGAAAATTGGATGAAATCAGACCAATTTGGAGTGAAGTAGATTACTTACCTTCGGCCCACGGATCAGCTGTTTTTACTAGAGGAGAAACGCAGTCAATCACAACTGTAACGCTTGGTACTAAATTAGACGAGCAAATGGTAGATGGTGCTGTTCATTCTGGATACAATAAATTTATTTTACATTATAATTTCCCTGCGTTTTCTACTGGTGAAGCAAGACCAAATAGAGGACCTGGAAGAAGGGAAGTAGGACATGGTAACTTAGCGTTAAGAGCATTAAAGCAAATTTTACCGTCTCCTGAAGAATTGCCTTACACAATCCGTGTAGTTTCTGATATTTTGGAATCAAATGGTTCATCTTCTATGGCAACAGTTTGTGCCGGCTCATTAGGATTGATGGATGCTGGTATTCCAATCAAAGCCCCAGTTTCAGGTATTGCAATGGGATTAATCTCGGATGCTGAAACAGGAAAATATGCAATTCTTTCTGATATTTTAGGTGACGAAGATCATATTGGTGATATGGACTTCAAAGTTACAGGTACTGAAAAAGGTATCACAGCTTGTCAAATGGATATTAAAGTAGATGGTCTTTCTTCTGAATTAATGATGGAAGCATTGAATCAAGCCAAGGCTGGTCGTGACCATATCAGAAATGAAATGTTGAAAACTATTGCTGCTCCTAGAGAAGATTATAAACCAAATGCTCCTAGAGTAGTTAATATCGAAATCGATAGGGAAATGATCGGTGCAGTGATTGGACCTGGCGGTAAAGTAGTGCAAGAAATTCAGAAAACTACTGGAGCTACTGTCGTGATTGAAGAAACTGAAAAAGGCGGTAAAATCAATGTATTTGCCGTAAATAAAGAATCTTTAGATCAGGCAGTAAAATGGATCAAAGGAATTGTAGCTAAGCCAGAGGTTGGTGAAGTTTATGACGGAATAGTCAAAGCTATACAGCCCTATGGTGCATTCGTTGAAATTATGCCTGGTAAGGATGGTCTATTACATATCTCTGAAATCAAACATGAGAAAATCGATAACTTGGAAGGTATTTTAGAGATAGGAGAAGAGGTGAAAGTAAAGTTAATAGACATCGATAAAAAGACTGGAAAACTGAGATTATCAAGGAAGGTTTTATTGCCTAAACCTGAAAAAGAAGAGAAATAATTTCATTTTTACTGAAATATTCACATTTTTGATGTAGAGATGGAACTGTTTTGTTCCTTCTCTACGTTAAGAGTTCGTTTAAATTTAAACCTAATAATAATTAATGAGACAGCTCAAGATTAGCAAGCAAATCACCAATCGGGAGAGTCAATCCCTCGATAAGTACTTACAAGAGATAGGTAAAGTAGATTTGTTGACTCCGGACGAAGAAGTAGATTTAGCCGTTCGGATTAAACAAGGTGACCAACTTGCACTTGAAAAATTGACTAAAGCCAATTTGCGTTTCGTAGTGTCTGTGGCCAAACAATATCAGAATCAAGGTTTATCCTTAGGAGACTTGATTAATGAAGGAAACTTAGGTTTGATCAAGGCAGCACAAAGATTTGACGAAACAAGGGGTTTTAAATTCATTTCTTATGCAGTATGGTGGATCAGACAGTCCATATTGCAAGCATTGGCGGAACAATCTCGTATTGTACGTCTTCCATTGAACAGAGTAGGATCTTTGAATAAGATATCTAAAACCTTCTCTACTTTGGAGCAAAAGTTTGAAAGAGAGCCATCTCCGGATGAGTTGGCTGAAGTTTTAGAGGTTACTTCTAATGAAGTGGTTGATACCATGAAAATCTCTGGCCGTCACGTATCAATGGATGCGCCTTTCGTTCAAGGTGAAGAAAATAGTTTATTGGACGTATTGGAAAATGATGGTGAAGAGTCTCCTGACGATGAATTAATGAATGATTCATTAAGAAGAGAGGTACAAAGAGCATTGTCTACTTTAACTCAAAGAGAAGCTGATGTAATTACGCTTTACTTTGGATTGAATGGAGAGCACTCTATGACACTTGAAGAAATAGGAGAGAAGTTCAATTTAACAAGAGAAAGAGTACGTCAAATAAAGGAAAAAGCCATCAGAAGGCTTAGACATACTTCCAGAAGTAAAGCGTTAAAACCTTACTTAGGATAAGTTTTTCGTAACTAATGATACATAAAAGGTCTTTAAGGAGACCTTTTTTTATTTTAT
>QNXU01000023.1 GCA_003973485.1 Bacteroidota bacterium
TAGTAATAAGTTTTAAGTAATAAGTAGTGAAACATTGTATATTTAAATTAGTGTCCTGATAATAAATTACTTAATACTTATAACCTACAACAATAGTAGAAATATAAATTTAAATATATGAGCAAAGCAGAAATAGTAACCAACAAAGGCACATTAAAAATTGAATTTTATGATGATGCTACACCCAACACCGTGAAAAACTTTCACGATTTGGCTAAAAAAGGCTTTTATGATGGCTTAACTTTTCATAGGGTTATTCCTGATTTTGTAGTTCAGGGCGGTTGCCCAGATGGAACTGGTGCTGGTGGACCAGGCTATTCCATTGATTGCGAAACAGATGGTGAAAAGCAATACCATGACAGAGGTGTTTTATCTATGGCACATGCTGGTAGAAATACAGGCGGCTCTCAATTCTTCATCTGCCACAGCAGACAAAACACTCAGCACTTAGATGGAAAGCATACTGCCTTTGGAAAAGTGTATGAAGGCTTGGATATTATTGACGAAATCCGCCAAGGAGATGTGATGGAGAAAGTCACGATTTTAGAGTAAAGCCCCCTTACTCCCCCAAAGGGGGAAGTTTGAAGTTAGAAGTGGAATACAACTTCCCACTTCTAACTCCATACTTCTCACTAATTCGTTTCCAATATCTGAAATAATTCATCCAATTTAGGAGTTAAAATAATCTCCGTTCTTCTATTTTCCCTTCTTCCTTCTGCATTTTCATTCGATGACTTTGGAGAGAACTCTCCTTTTCCTGCAGCAGTAACTCTTTCAGGAGAGGCGCCATTATTAGTTAATATTCTTACTATTGAAGTGGCTCTTAATACACTTAAATCCCAGTTATCTTTTAAATATTTATTGTTCCCTGAAATTGGCACATCATCGGTATGACCTTCTACCACAATATTGACATCCTGATTATCTTTTAAAACTTGTGCTAATTTCTTTAAAGCTTCAACACCCTTTGCATCCACAACTGTACTTCCTGAATTAAATAAAAGCTGCTCGGCTAATGAAACGTATACTTTTCCATTTTTCACTTCAACTGTAAGGTCATTTTCCTTAAAATTTAATAATGCTTCACTCACCTTCTGTTTTAGTGCATTAACTGCTGCTTCTTTGTCAGCCAAAACTTTTTCAAGTTCAGCCACTCGCTCCTCTCGTTCTGCTAAATTAGCAGCCAATTCATCATTTTTCTGTTTAGAAATCTCCAAATCAGCTTCCATTTGCAACAATTGCTTTTCTTTATTTGCTAAATCTTTATTGAGTTTTCCGCTACTACTCATCAGCTTATCATAATAATTATTCAGCGTTTCGTACTGTTGCTGCAAAGAATCCAAACTGTTTTGAGATGCTTGATAAGCATTTCTACTCTGCTCTAATGCTTCCTTCTCTTCCGTTAGTTGGGCTTCTAATGATTCAATAGTGTTATTTTTTAATTCGACTTTATCTTCCAGCTCCATTTTTTCGGCATCAAGCTTCACCTTTTCAGCTAAAAGTTCATCATATTTCTTCTGTGTAACACAGGCTGCACTACTAAAAATTACTATGGCAATAAAAATTTTTCTTGCTATCATATTATCAAGTTTATTAAATTGATGAATGTAACGAAATGATTTAAAAATTGATTGTATCAATTCAAAGATTAAAGTTAGGAATAGGAATTGATTTTATTACAGCAAAATCTTAACAAAAACACTTCATGAATAAGTAAATTTAACTTCTAATATTACTTCTACCATCAGCGATATCTTGAAGTTTCCGAGGATCAAGTGGTTTACAAATAAACCCACTTATAAATTGATTTTGTTCTGCCTTTTCTAAATCTGAAGGATTTATAGAAGAAGAAGTGATATAAATCTTCATCTTATCTTTAATTTCGTAGCGCTGCAAAGCATCCATAAATTCCCAACCATCCATCATAGGCATATTGATATCTAAAAATAAAATATCAGGATATGAATTTTGATCGATAGTTTCTAAATATTTCAAGGCTTCCCTAGCATCATCAAAATTATGAATGTGTTCCGCAAAGTTTTCATCCTCCATAATTGATTTGCTAATGATTAAAAAAAGCTCATCATCATCTATTATACAAATATTTTTAAATGTTGCCATCCTTTAAAAACACCTTAAACGTTGATCCAATACCTATTTTACTTTCTACTTCAATTTTACCTCCCATAGATTCAATCTGATTTTTTGTTAAAAACAACCCTAATCCACGAGAATCTTTATGAGCATGAAAAGTTTTATACATTCCAAAAAGCTTTTCTCCATATTTCTCTAAATCAATGCCCAATCCATTATCAGCTATTTCAATGATAACAATTCCGTTAAAGTTTCTTGAACTGATTCTTACAAAAGAATCCTCCTTGTCTGGGTCACGGTATTTTATAGCATTGGTTAACAAATTGGTAATGATACTTTCTAAAAAAGCAGGTACTGCTTCAACGTATACATTTTCAGAAATCTCATTTAAGAACCATATTTTGGATTCTTCTATTAAGTTTTGAAAAGTATCAGAAAAAGCTGTTACTACCTCACTCAAATTAATTTTTTGTAACTCCTCAGCTGATGAAACTACAGAGACTACATTATTAAGATGATGCAAAGTATCATCTAATTTATTGGATGCTTTACTTAGCATTTTCACATATTCAATCTCGCCAATTTCAGGGTGCTTTTTCGCAATCAAATACATCAAACCCTGAATGTTGGCTGAATGTGATCTTAAATTATGCGAAACGATATAAGTAAAATTCTTAAGTCTATCATTCTGGTCTTCAATGATTTTAATATACTTATCGAGAGCCAATTCTTGTTCCTTCCTTTTTGAAATATCAGCAATATAGCCATCTAAACGGAATGGCTTACCCTCTCTTTTAATAATGGTACCTTTATTCAGAACCCATTTTAATTCATTATCCTTGGTCCTAATTCTATATTCAACCTCATAACTTCCGTATTTATCTAAGTCCTCATAAGCTTTTTTCAGCTTCTTTCTATCTTGCTCATAAACCCTTTCTTCCCATCTATTCCCTACGTAATGCTCTAAATAATAAGCTTGTGGAAAACCAGTTACTTTTTCAATAGAAGGAGTAATATAGATCATTTTATATTCTGGAAGTGTAACAGACCAAACCACATCATCCATTTCTTTTAAGATGCTTTGCATTTGGTTCTTAGTCTCGTCTAGTTGCTTTTGGACTTTTACCCTTTCCGTGATATTGGTAACTGAAAAAATAACATCCTCAATCTCACCATTAGAATAATTAAAGGGGCCGCCTGTTATCGAAATGTATTTTTTGGTTCCATCTTTCCATATAATACCATGTTGAACATCCTGAATAGGTTCTTTATTCTTCATAACCCTTGAAAAAGGTAAGTCTTCAGCTGGAAAAATCTCATCATCTAATGTAATATGCTGCCATATAGGATCATTATAAGCTTTGTCCTCAATTTTACTTTTTTCTAAGCCTAATATTTTTTCTGCTCCTCTATTCGCAAAGGTTATATTACCCGATTTATTAATTACAACTAATGATAGGGCATTGGCATTGATAACCTTATTTAAAAAATTTCGCTCATTCTCTAATTCAATCTCAAGTTTCTTTCGCTTGCTAATCTCCATGTGCATACCTGATATTCTAGTAGGCTTTCCATATTGATTACGCTCCACAACAGCTCCTCTATCTAATATCCAGATATAATGCCCCTTTTTATGTTTAGCTCTTAATTCTACATAAAAATCACTTTTATTAGGATCAGGAAAAACATTATCCATAATATCGGTCAGCATTTTCATATCCTCTGGATGGACCAAGGCATGCCAATTTTCAATCGATGGTTTAAAATCCTTTCTGCTGCACCCCAGCATTTTATACCAACGATCATTCACCGTCATTTTGCCAGATTCAGCTTCCCAATCCCAATAACCTAATTCACTGCCTTTTAATACGAACTGTAGTCTTTCCTCACTTTCTTTTAATTGATTTTCACGGTAAATTCTATCCGTAATATCACTTTCGATTGCAATGAAATTGGTGAGAACTCCTGCTTCATTAAAAACTGGATTGAATGTTATGGAAACTCAATATTTTTCACCTGATTTAGCATAATTTAATATTTCCTGTGTAAAAGGTTTCAAAGTTTTCAAACCAGCTCTATTGGCTTTGATATGCAATGGATTAGTTTCTTTGCCATGTAAAAACTTACCTGGCTTGCCTCCCATTACTTCTGCTAATTTATAACCCGTTTTTTGTTCAAAAGCTGGGTTTACATATTCAATACGGCCTTTATCATCAGTAATGACAACTAAATTGGTGGTTTTTTCTGCAACTAATGATAATCTTTCTAGCTTCTTTTCTATTTCAAGTTGTGCAGTAATATCTTTTACAATAGCTACAAAATGCGGATTAACATTTTCATTGAAAATAAATTGTAAGAATACTTCAATAGGAATATCTTTTCCTGACTTTGTTCTATGGAAAGTTCTAAATCTTAGACTTGCTTGTTTTTTATTTATTAAAGGCTTTATGAATTCTCTAAATTTCTCTTCTGGGAATTCTGGTTTTATGTCATAAGGGTGTAATTGCAGTAATTCTTCTTCTGTATATTCCATCATTTCAATTGCCCCATAATTTACATAGCTAAATTGAAGATGATCTTTATCGAAAATAAATACACAGTCTTCCGTTTGATCTAATGTATTTTTAAAAGTTGCTAAATATTCTTGATTCTTTCTTTCTTGAGTAACATCAGTTTGGATTGATATAAATCTCTTCACCTCTCCTTTCTTATCGTAAACGGGATCGACAAAACAAGAAACCCTATAGGGCTTACCCGATTTGGTATAATTTAGTATTTCTTGCGTGAATGATTTTCCAGAATCAATTTTTTTCCTGAATGAGATTTTATCTTCCTCCTTAGTATTTGGACCATGCAAAAATTCACCAGGTTTTTTCCCTATAATTTCCTCAACGTTGTAGCCAGACATTTTATGAAAGGAGCTATTAGCAAACACAATATCACCCCACTTATCGTTTATCAAAACTGGATATAAAGTGTTTTTTGGTACTAAAACCAGTGTATCTAATTCCTGTTCATGAATTTTTCTTCGAGTAATATCCAAATGAGAACCTATAAACCACTCTACTTCGCCATTTTCCGTTCTGGATGCAATTATACCTTTGGCTATCACTCATCGCCAAGATCCATTTTTGTGTTTGAATCTAACTTCTGTTTTATACTCTTTTATTTTGCCTGATAGGTAATCCTCTGCAAGTTTCAGGGTTGATTCTCCATCGTCTGGATGCGTAACATCAATAAACGTTTGGACTGTAATTGGTTCTAATTCTTCAAGGGTATATCCAATGATATTCGCCCATTTTTCATTTACAATTAGTTCGTTGGTTTTAATATTCCATTGCCAAATAGCTAAATCTAAAGCATCTGAAACTTTTTTTATTGGTCTATAATAGTCATCATGGATTTCAATTGCCGCTAATACAAAAGACGCTGCTTCTTCATCAAGATGAAAAGTGGAGTAATGAATTTTGAGTTTTTCCCGAGATAACTCCACTGTGGTTTTAGCTATAGTTTCCCCATCTTTACTTTTAGATAGCTCAAATTCTAATTCGGTAGTAATTGTATTAAAATAATCCTTTCTTTCCGTATTTAATTGACTAAAATGAATTTCATCGTTCTCGCTAAATTCTAATTTATCTGATAATTTCTTGTCAATCAGTAGCCTATCCTTTTTCCCTACTTCCCAAAAACAATAACCATCTGTTGCATAATCATTAATCAATTCAAAAAATTTAAAATTTTGATTAATACACTGATGCAATTTTTGCTTTAAATTATTCATATTATTATAAGAATATATATATTAATTTCCTCCTATTCTTTATTAATTACATATTCAATTATAATATAATATTTTTTCTGTAAATTATATCTACACCAAAGAAAATAGGATGAAAAATTCGATAAGATTTACATTTTTAACGGTTATTATTTTCTGCATATCTTCATTATTAAAGGCGCAGGACAATTTGAATAACCGATTGGAACAATCACCTCGTCATCATGAATGGGTAGAGATTCCTTCCGGAGATAAAACACTGAAAGCTTTTGTGGTTTATCCCGAAGTTTCAGAAAAAGCCAAAACAGTAATTGTCATACATGAAAACAGAGGGCTTACGGACTGGGTAAGAAGTTTTGCTGACCAATTAGCAGAAAAGGGGTTTATTGTTTTAGCTCCTGATATGCTTTCAGATTTTAGCGAAGAATATTCTCAGACATCAGCCTTCCCATCTTCTGATGATGCAAGAAATGCTATCTACAAATTAGATAGCCGCTTAGTCACTACTTATCTAAATAATTCCTTTAATTATTTAAAAAAACTAGCTGCAGGAACTGGAGAAGTTGCAGTAGTAGGATTTTGCTGGGGAGGTTCGCAGTCCTTTCGTTATGCCACTCAAAATCCTGATTTAAGTGAGGCTTTGGTTTTTTATGGAACTGGCCCTAAAGAAGCCATTGAATATGCAGAAATAGAAGCACCGGTTTATGGTTTCTATGGTGGAAATGACCAAAGAGTAAATGCAACGATTGAAGCTTCTAAGAACGCCATGGAGGAGTATCAGCACATTTATGATTATGAGATATATGAAGGAGCAGGTCATGCTTATATGCGCTCTGGTGATGATCCGAGTGGACCTGAAGACAATATTAAAGCCAGAAATGATTCCTGGGAAAGATTGGTAAGGATTTTAGAGAAGTAATTTTGCACTTATCCATTCTTTCTGTTTTTTAGATAATTGAAACTTCGTTTCAATAAGACCAGATCCCTGTCTTCACAGGGATGACGCACAGAACAAACAAAATCTACTAATATATTTAAAACAAAAAAAGGCTGGAATTAATACCCCAGCCTTTTCAAAATTTATTTAAACCTTCAATCTACATTGATTCAATTTTGTTATCAACAGGGTTACCATCCTCATCAACTTTTACAACAGGCTTAATATTTAATGCTTTTACACCTTCTAATTGAGTTTCTGCATCACCCACAATGATGTAATTCATTTGATCAACATTCATATATTGATCCATGATATTCTTCATGTCTTCCACTGTGTAAGCCTTAAGTTCTTCTTGATTTTGTTTTATAAAATCTTTAGGTAATCCGTAAGAAGAAATTTGCTGTAATACATTTAGTTTTTGACCTAAAGTTTCATATTCTCTGGCCTCTTTTCTGATTAAAGCAGTTCTAGCTTTTTCTAATTCAGCCTCATCATAATTTTGCTTATAATCTTCAATTACTTCTTTAAAAGTAGCAACTGATTGAGGAGTAGTATTTGTTTTAACACTAGAATAAGCTGCAAATGGAGCTTTTTGTGTGCTAGAACCAATATTAGAATAGGCTCCATAAGTATAGCCCTTTTCTTCTCTTAATACTTGAAAAAGTTTACCTCCTGAATTTCCACCTAATCCGTAATTCGCAACAGACAAAGGATAATAATCCGGATGACTTCTTTCTACTGCTAACCTCTGCATTCTAATAACAGATTGTTTAGCATTCTGGAAATTTGCAAAGTAAATCTTACCTTCTTCGTCAACACCTTTCATTTCATAATCTGGGAAAGTAACTTCTTTCGCTGTCCATTTCTCATTTAAGCCTGACAATGCTTTTTTAACTTGCTCCTGTGTTACGCTCCCTGCAATTTGCATTGCGGCAACACTTGGAGAGAAATTTTTCTCATAGTAAGCTTTTAAATCATCAATAGTAATAGATTCTACTGATTCTATTGTTCCACTTAATGGTTTAGCAAAAATATGATCTTCACCATAAGTGATTTTGTTAGCTACTGTGCTAGCAATTGCATTAGGATTAGCATTTCTTTGTTTGATATTATTGATTTGCGCTTTTTGCAATCTGTCAAACTCCTCCATGTCCCAACGAGGCTCCAATATCATTTCCTCAATTATGGATACCGTTTCATCAAAATAACGAGCTAGGCAATTTCCATATATCACTATTTCTTCGTTACCCGTATACATGCCGATATTAGCACCAATCTGCCCAATAGCATCTTCTAATTCTTCAGGAGTTTTATTTTTAGTACCCTCCTGCATGATGTCTGTAATTAGATTTGCTACACCAGGTTTATTTGGGTTATCTAACAATCCACCACCTTTTAATCTAATACTGAAGTTCACTAAAGGCAATTCATTGTTTTGAATACCTAAAATCTCCATTCCATTTGCCAATTTAGCTTCATAAATACTAGGAGGTGTAATTAAAGGCATTTCACCTAAAGCTGGCTCTTGACTTCTATCAATTTTACTAGGCGTTTTTTCATACTCAGCATCTTTATCCGCATCAGCCATTGTAGCTTCTTCCATTGGCTTCACTTCTTCAATTTTAACAGTTGCCTTTTCAGAACCATCTACAATTAAATCCAATTGTTCTTTTGGTACAAAACTGGTAATTACCGCTGGTTTATCTTTGATATACGTATTATAAACACGCATTACATCTTCTTTCTCAACTGCTAAAATATTATTGATATCTTCAGTGATGTAACCAGGATCTCCTTTAAACTCATTGTAATTACTTAATTGGAATGCTTTTCCTAAAATACTAGAAATTCCATTATAGAAATTTGTTTCTTGCTTAGCTTTTATTCTTTGCAAATCTTTTTCCGAGAAACCGTTTTGCTCAAATTCATCAAATGCTTGTTGAACTGCTGCATAAACTGAATCTAAATCCACCCCATCCTTAGCACGGATTCCAATATTAAATTCTCCAGCTAATTCACTTGAGTTATTGTAGGCAAATACGCTTGGCGCATATTCTGTTTCTTCTACTAATTTTTTGTATAAAACAGCTCTCTTCCCTTGACTTAAAATTTCTCCTAAAGCCGATAAAGCCCAAGAATCTGGGTGATACTGCTCAACTGTAGGGAAAACCAATCTTAAATCAGGCACTTTAGCATAATCATCTTCATGATACAGCTTTTTTGTTTCTGATAAGGTTACCGGCTTAGGTGACATCACCTCGTCATTACCTCTAGACTCAATTTCTCCAAAGTATTTTTCGATCCAAGCTTTCACTTGCTCTTTGTCATAATCACCTGCAACAACAATAGTTGCATTATTAGGGCCATACCAGTTGTTGTAAAATTCCTTTACATCGTCTAAAGTAGCGGCTTGTAAATCTTCTAATTCACCGATTACTTCCCAATTATAAGGATGACCTTCAGGATACAAAGCTTTCTTGATCACATAACTTCTATGACCATAAGGCTGGTTATCTACTCTTTGTCTTTTTTCATTTTGAACAACAGGTTTTTCATCCTCTAAATCTTTTTTGGTAACCGCATTAATGAAAAATCCCATTCTGTCTGCTTCCATCCAAAGAATTCTTTCTAATGCATCTTTAGGAACTACTTCATAATAAACGGTTCCATCCGTCCAAGTACCACCATTAAAAGTACCACCTAAATCATTGATGTTTTTAAAGAATGCACCTTCTTCAACATTTTCTGATTTTTGAAATAACATGTGTTCAAAAAAGTGGGCAAAACCAGTTCTTCCAGGCTTCTCACGACTAGAGCCTACATGCATTTGAATAGCCACAGCTGCAATTGGATCAGACTTATCTTCATGTAAGACTACTTCCAAACCATTAGGAAGTACATACTTCTCATAATCGATGGACAATTCTGCTTTTTCATCTGACTTTTCGCTTGGTTGGCAAGCAGCCATAATGCCTATAAATAGCATTAATGACCAAGTTGATAATTTTCTCATATTTTGTATTAAGTTTAATTTGGTAGTTAATAAAATCACTTTCCAACTAAAAAACGAATTGAATGTATACCAACGGAAAAGAAAACGGTTAAATGGTATGCGGTGTTGAAGTGTTATCAACTGTCGCATTCTTAATAGATATTTCAATCATTGATTAAAATGACTAGATTCCTTTCTTCAAAAGTATGACAGTATTTACATGCTGTACAGGTGAATTAAATATGAGTCATATCTAATGACAATTAATTCAAACAGATTTAGAAAACTCTTTCAATGGATGATCTTCATTATGCATGGAAAAGGTGTTTTTTGCACTTTCATACCCTATTTCATAAATTTCTTTAGCTTTCGAAAGCGTAAAAACTTTGTATTGAGTTAATTCCTGAGGCTCTATAAAGATATCACATAATTTAGCCTGGTCTTTTGTCTGATAATTGATAATCATCAGCATTGTTCTTTCCATCATATCCTTCATTCCTGCATTGGGATTGGAAGTCCCAACAGGATTACAATTAACGCCAATTGTGAAATCAACATGAGGCTTTAAAACATTTACAGGAAGATTATTGGTTACTCCTCCATCTACAAAGGAGTCTTCTCCAATTAGAATTGGTTTGAAAATAATAGGGATACTGGCAGAAGCTAAAAGCGGTTTTATCAATTCACCAGATTCAAAATTTACATTTTCACCTTTTGTAAAATTCGTTGTAGAGACAATAAGTGGAATTTTGAATTTATTAAATGAATTATCAGGAAAATACTCCAATAGCAAGTCAGATATTTTTTCTAAATTAACCAAACCAGACCATGATAAAGCAGGTCTAAAAAATTTCAGGAAATTAATGTCAGAAATTATTTCCATAGTCCTTTTAGGTTCATAGCCCGCTGCCAAAAATGCCCCTGCTATGGCACCTGCGCTTGTTCCTGCAATCATATCAGGACGAATATTTTGCTCATACATGTATTGAGCTATACCCAGATGAGCAAAACCTCTTGCTCCTCCCCCGGAAAGTGCCAATCCTATTTTCATTTTTTACTGATGCTTTTTATATAGCTTCCTTTAAACTATTAATCATAAAATTTCTGACAAACTGAAGGTTTGATCTAAGCGAACCCCTTTTTCAGTATGCTTCACAGTACAACATTCATTATGCGCATCATGTTCTAAAAAGATGATATAATTATTATCAGCTGCTTCATTCAAAAATTTCTCTTTCTCGTCCAAAGTTAATAATGGACGCGTATCATAGCCCATTACATAAGGCAAAGGAATATGCCCTACAGAGGGCAATAAATCCGCAGCAAATACTATGGTTTTGCCTTTATACTTTATTTTAGGCACCATTTGCTTATCAGTATGTCCATCGGCATATAAAATATCAAATTGAGAAAATGGAGATGGCTCGCCTTTATCGGCAAAGTGCAAATGACCACTTTCCTGCATAGGCAGAATATTTTCCTTTAAGAAACTAGCTTTTTCTCTAGCATTAGGTTCAGTTGCCCACTTCCAATGATCTTGGTTGCTCCAGTACTTGGCATTTTTAAACTCGATATCCAATTTAGTATGAGCATCGTCCTGCCACTTTACTCCTCCTCCACAATGATCGAAATGGAGATGAGTAAGAAACATATCGGTTACATCATCTTTAGAGAAACCAGCTTTCTTCAATGAACCATCAAGGCTGGCATCACCATGTAAATAGAAGTGGCTGAAGAACTTTTCACTCTGCTTATCTCCTATTCCATTGTCAATTAATATCAATTGATTACCATCCTCAATGGCCATACACCGCATGGCCCAAGTGCACATATTATTTTCATCCGCTGGATTGGTTCTTGACCATAACGATTTAGGCACTACTCCAAACATGGCACCTCCATCTAATTTAAAAAAACCAGTTTCTATTATATGTAAATTCATAACTCTTCCTTTTAATTTAATTTGAAGGTATAAAAAAAATGGCTTTTAAAAATGCTATTTCAAACATTCTTAAAAGCCATCATTTAAAAAAATATTCAGATATTATTTAACTGCACCCATTGCACTAAATTTATCCATTCTCTCTTCAATTCTTTTTTCAACTGACTTTTTATCCAATGCTTTAAAGTTTTTCAAAATGGTTTTTTTAACTTCTTCAGCCACCATTTTCAAATTTGTATGAGCACCTCCTAGAGGTTCTGGAATAATGCCGTCAATCAATTTGTTTTTTAACATATCAGGAGCTGTTAATTTCAAAGCTTCTGCTGCTTGTTCTTTATAGTCCCAGCTTCTCCATAAAATAGAAGAACAAGATTCCGGAGAGATAACGCTATACCAGGTATTTTCCAACATCAATACTTTGTCTCCGATAGCAATACCTAAAGCACCACCAGAAGCACCTTCACCTATGATGATACAGATAACCGGCACCTTCAACATAAACATTTCCTTCAGGTTTCTGGCAATAGCTTCCCCCTGTCCTCTTTCTTCAGCTTCTAATCCTGGAAAAGCACCTGGAGTATCAATGAAAGTCACGATAGGTTTATTAAACTTCTCTGCCATTTTCATCAACCTTAAAGCTTTTCTATAACCTTCAGGATTGGCCATCCCAAAGTTTCTCATTTGACGCTGCTTGGTATTCCTACCCTTTTGCTGACCAATAAACATGAAAGTCTGATTGTCAACAGTACCGAAACCACCCACCATAGCTTTATCATCCTTTACCGATCTGTCACCATGCAATTCCACAAAATCATCAGTAATTTCGTAAATATAGTCTAGTGTATAAGGTCGGTCAGGATGACGAGACAGCTGAACTCTTTGCCATCGGGTTAAATTTTGAAAAGTCTCTTTCTTTAAGGACACAATTTTATCTTCAAGTTTTTTGATGGCATCAGATATGTCCACATCGCTTTCTTCAGCCAATGTTTTCATCCCCGCCAATTTATTTTCTAATTCAACTATAGGTTGTTCGAATTCCAAAAGCATTATTTTAGTATTTTTAATAAATGTAAAATTAATATTTATTCTGGAAGCTTCATTAAAATTAATCAATTTCCCATCATCTTTCCAAAAGAACAAAGATAATAACAATTGAGGGAAACTAACTGAAAAGGATATAAACAAAAAAAGCCCACTTGAAAAGTGAGCTTTTAGCGGTCTGGACGAGACTCGAACTCGCGACCTCCTGCGTGACAGGCAGGCATTCTAACCAACTGAACTACCACCGCATGTGCTAGAAGAAAGTAAACTTTCTGTTGTATGTATGTAAATGTTTATACTAAAATGGCGACCCCTAAAGGATTTGAACCTCTGTTCCTACCATGAAGTGATAGTGTCCTTGGCCACTAGACGAAAGGGTCACTGTACTTTCATAAACGAAAGGTTTGTTAATAAATGGCGCGGTGGAAGGGACTCGAACCCTCGACACCCTGCGTGACAGGCAGGTACTCTAACCAACTGAGCTACCACCGCACCTAAATACTTTTTGAGTTAGTATAAACTTTTTAAATGGTGGGCATTACTGGACTCGAACCAGTGACATCTACCTTGTAAGGGTAGCGCTCTACCAACTGAGCTAAACGCCCATTTAAAGTTATAAATGGTGTCCTGTGATGGATTCGAACCATCGGCCACATCATTAAAAGTGACGTGCTCTACCAGCTGAGCTAACAAGACA
>QNXU01000024.1 GCA_003973485.1 Bacteroidota bacterium
GTAATTATTTCGCATCCAACATCTAAAAGGTCATTCATTGTTTCATAAATTTCGTCTTCTGTTTCGCCTAATCCAAGCATTATCCCCGATTTTGTTCTAATTCCTTTTGAAGCGATAAATTCAAGGGCTTTTAGACTTCTATCGTATTTTGCTTGAACTCTAATTTCTTTTGTTAAACGCCTAACAGTTTCTAAATTATGAGATATTACATCTGGTTTGGCATCAATTATAATTTGCAAAAGATTTTCCTCTGCTTTAAAGTCAGGAATTAAGGTTTCTATTGTAGTTTCAGGAGAAAGCTCTTTAGTTTTTACAACAGTTTGATACCATATTTCAGCCCCTCTGTCTTTCAACTCATCTCTATTTACAGATGTTAAAACAGCATGTTTAACTCCCATTTTTTTGATGGCTTCAGCTACTCTTTGTGGCTCTTGCTCATCATATTCAGGTGGCCGCCCAGTTGCTACTGCACAGAATGAGCAACTTCTGGTACAAACATTTCCTAAAATCATGAATGTGGCTGTGCCTGCACCCCAGCATTCGCCCATATTTGGACAATTACCACTTTCGCAGATTGTATGCAATTTATTTTCATCTACAATCTTACGAACATTTGCATACTCTTTGCCTACAGGTAATTTTACCCTCAACCAATCTGGTTTTTTGTTTTTCTTTTTTTCTTCTTGGCTTACTACTGGTAAATCTATCATATCAATCTGTTAATCGATTCTAACTCTATTTTCTTGAACCAAACAGTATACTTACAAATGCTGCTGGGTAAAAGTTATAATTTTTGGTACTTGTTGGTACTAATTCTATTTCTCTACCAAATATTTCGGCTAAAAAACCTACCTCAAATCCAGTTATTTTACTTTTAAAAGATCCAAACTCAAAAAGTAAGGAGGCTCTCAGATTAGCCCCTAATGCAACTTCCATTTGATCCAAGCCTGAAAAATATCCAGCAGGACCTGCTATGGTGTTTGATCCAGGCACATTGATAAACTGAGAATAGGTTATTAAGTTACCACCTTCACTCCTTAATAAATAGGGAGAAATTAACCCAATGGTAGGACCTCCAATTAAAACTCCATTAATCTGTACTCCTTTTTGTTCAGCTTTTTTAAATAACAAAAAATCATAGCCATACATCAATCGAGTACTTATTAAATATTTTTCTTTGCCTTCATAAAATGGGGTGCCAAAAATTGAAGGGCTTGGTCTTCTTCTTTCTTGTGGATGTCGGATATTTGCAAGCTCTAAACCCAAAGTTTGAAAGATCCGATCTGATTTTTTAAAGCTATATCTGAAAAAACCGCCTGATATAAATCCTCCATTTGTAGCTTTGGTTACTCCAAAAAGGAATTCCTGACCATAATCAAATGGATCTTCCTTTTGACTTTTTGCTTCTGCCAAAAGGAAAAGTATTAAGGAAGAAAATATGATCAGTTTTTTCATTTCTGTTTAATAATTGCACAAATTTAAGCTTTTAAATCAAACGATAAAAAACTCTGTTAGTTTATGATAACTTCATCAATAAAATATATACACCCCTTAAAAACAAAAGCAATACATAATCGTTCAGGAAATTCTTTAATTACGGATGCACCAGTCGATAATAATGGCGAAGGAGCTTATTTTTCTCCAACAGATTTAGCGGCCATATCACTAGCCAGCTGCATGTTGACTATGATGGGGATCTATGCTGATCAAAACAATTTAGCTCTTGGGGAGATCAATTGCGATTTACAAAAAGAAATGGCAGCTAATCCCCGAAGGATAAATGCAATCACAATCAATATTGACTGGAAAACTGATTTGGCTGAAAATGAAATCCAAAAACTAAAAAACATAGCCTTGAATTGTCCAGTGGCCAAAAGTTTACATCCTGACATTAAGCAAAATGTGACCTTTAATATGTTGTAATCATATTATTAAGCAGCAATTCCAGATTTTAGGTTTTGATAACTGATTCCCATGTGTGAGTCATCATAAACACATTCTCCATTTTTTATTAGTAAAACTTGAGGTGATTGATGCATCACACCAAATTTTTCAGCTACTGCATTTGAAATATCACGATAGGAAATCAAATCTAAAAAATAAGCTTTTACTTCGCTCATTTCATTTTCATTCCAACTTCTTTCTAATCTATTCAATGCCATAGCACTGATAGAACAGCTTGTACTGTGTTTAAATATCACTACAGGATTTTCCTTTGATTCTTCAATGATTTTATCAAGCGTATCTATCTTGTCTAATCTATTCCAGTTCATGTTTTTATTTCTTTAATTTTGTTGCTCTCCTGATTCGGCTTCTTGCTTTTTCCATTCGCTAGGATGAACAGAATTATCCCAAATTTGGCCTTCTTTTTTATCTCTTTTTTCTTTAGGTTTTTTTCTAGTTACGTATTTTGGCTGACTAGGATCGCCCCAAATCTTCTTAAAGAAAAAGGAGACGGACTGATATGTTTTTGCCAAAAATGGAACGTTTGTGTGCTCTGCTGCTAATATTTTTGTGCCAGGATGCGATTCACTGCTTACATGAAAATGTCTTTGATAATCTCCCTCTAATCTTGAAATATCCTTGCTAGTTTCTTTCATTTCATCAGTCGGGTTTTTTCGCTCCAATACGGTTAGTAGTCTGTCATCATGCAAATCCTGTTTTTTAGGTTTATTGACTGAAGCCGTCATCAACTTATCTTCATCAAATTTCTTACGATCAGCATTGGCAGGAGCTGCAGTCATGAGCTTGTCATTATCAAAGGGCTTTCTATCTTTTTCTCTAAGCGTTTCAGTCATTAACTTACTATTGTCATAAGGCTTACGCTCCCTATTAGCTGGTTCGGAAATCATAAGCTTATCATTATCAAACTTATTCCTTTTTCCATCATTAACCCTTACCGTCATTAATTTATCGTTATCAAGTGCTTTTGGCTTTTTATCTGAGGCATCAATTGTTAATAATTTATCACCATCTGGTTTGTTTGATTTGTAGTCAGGTCGTTCAGAAACCATTAACTTATTATTATCCATTTTAGCATAATCCTCCTTCTTCTTTCTGAACATGATTTTATCTTCATCCATTTTAGGGTCTAAATCAGGCACAGAAGTAGTTTCCAATTTGTTGTTATCAAATGCCTTTCTATCCTTATCTTTTCCCTTGCTATATAGTTTTTTACCATCTACTTTGCTTCTTTTATCATTTTTTGGAGCTTTTGATAAAGTTTCAGAGGGATCATTCAAATTAATAAGTTTAGGAGAATCTTGTGGGCCTCCATTTGATACATTTACATTTTTAGGTTTTCTCTTTTTTTGTAAGACTGACCCTTCTTCAGCTATTCGGCTATCATAAGGGATTAATGGTTTCCCTAATTCTGAAGGGTTTGTTATTGCTTTTCTATCTGCAGATTTATAATTTGGTTTATTATCATAAGTCCTTCTTTTTGGTCTTTTGTCTGGGTTGTAGTCTTTGGTTTCGTAATCACTTTTTTTGGCTTTAAACCACATTACTTTATCCCAATCCCATTTGAATGGATTTATTACAACCACTTTATTACTTCCCTTATTAGGATTTCCACTTGCTTTCCTTCTTTTGGAAGTTCTTATTTTTTTATTGTCCATTTTGGATGGACTGCTCTTTTCAGTTACTTCTAGCTTTTTACCACCAGTTTCTTGGCCATAAGAAGTTGAAGGGAAATAGAGAAAGCTTGTCATGAAAATGACAAGCCCTATTTTAAATAATTGATATGGTATATGTTTTATCAAATTTTATTTTCTAAGCCTTCAATTTAACGCCAATTTCTCAGAATATGAATTTCCTGTAAGTTCTGAGGCTTAATTCAGTATTCAGCTAGCTTTTTAAGCTTTGTTTTAATTCGCTCTTTTGGCAAAAAGTTTTTCTCCAAATCCGCATTAAATGGAACTGGCGTATCCAAACTTCCTTCTCGCATGACAGGAGCATCCAAGGCTTCGAAACAATTTTCACTGATCCAAGCAGCTATTTCTCCACTAATGCTTCCTGTCAAACAATCTTCGTTGCAAATCAATACTTTACCTGTTTTCAACACACTCTTTTCAACCGTTTCCGTATCCCAAGGCAATAAAGTTCTTAAATCAATCAACTCAACAGATAAATCAGATAAATCATTCATTGCTTCTTTTGCCCAATGAACTCCCATTCCGTAAGTGATGATGGTAATATCTGTACCTTCATTGATTAAGTTAGCTTTTCCGATTTCAACAGTATAATAATCATCAGGTATTTCATCTGTTAAAGAACGGTAAAGAGCTTTATGCTCAAAATACATTACTGGATTTGGATCTTCAATGGCTGCCGCTAACAATCCTTTCGCTTCATAAGGATTGGAAGGGAAAACAATTTTCAAACCTGGTGTATGAAAAAACCAAGCCTCATTTGACTGAGAATGAAAAGGTCCTGCTGCTACACCGGCTCCAGTTGGCATTCTGACCACCACATCAGCATTTTGTCCCCATCGATAATGCGATTTTGCTAAATTGTTTACAATTTGATTAAATCCGCAAGTCACAAAATCAGCAAATTGCATTTCAATTACCGATTTTTGCTTCTTAATACTCATACCTAGTCCAATACCAATAATAGCAGATTCACAAAGTGGTGTATTGCGGATTCTATCTTTTCCAAATTGATCCACAAAGCCTTCTGTGATTTTAAAAACACCGCCATAATCTGCCACATCCTGTCCCATTATCACCAATTCAGGATATTTTTCAAATGATTGCTTTAATCCATCAGAAATAGCGTCCACATATCTTTTAGAGCTTTTCTTATCTGATTTTGGAGCTAAAGCTTTTGAGTTGAAAGGTAAAAACAAATCAGCCATTTGCTGTTCAGTATTCACTTCAGGATATTCATCTTCACCTGCAAGTTTTAATCCTTTATTAATATCAGCTTTAATGCTTGCTCTTAAATCATCAATCTCTTTTTGAGAGATGATTTTTTCCTTCAGTAAAAATTGCTCGTAATTATCTACAGGATCTTTTTTAGCCCATTTATCAAATAATTCCTGAGGAACATATTTTGTACCTGAAGCTTCTTCATGACCTCTCATTCTGAAAGTCATAGCTTCTATTAAAATGGGCTTAGGATTTTTGCGCATTTTTTTTGCTGCTGTATCCACAGCATGATAAACATCCAAAATATTATTACCATCTACTTTAATGGCTTCCATTCCATATCCCGGGCCTTTGTCAATGAAATTTTTGAATTTGAATTGTTCATTGCTTGGAGTAGAAAGTCCATAGCCATTATTTTCAATCATGAAAATCACAGGCAAATCCCAAACAGCGGCTACATTTAAAGCCTCATGGAAATCTCCTTCAGAACTTCCTCCATCTCCACTGAAAACCAAAGTAGCTTTATTTTCACCACTTAATTTATGGGCAAGTGCAATACCATCAGCCACTCCTAATTGAGGCCCTAAGTGAGAAATCATACCCACAATATGAAATTCATTGGTTCCAAAGTGGAAAGAGCGGTCTCTTCCTTTGGTAAAGCCTTGCATTTTCCCTTGAAATTGCGAGAATAATCTGTTGAGTGGAATTTCTCTAGTGGTGAATACACCCAGATTTCGGTGCATTGGTAAAATATACTCATCAGTTTGCAAGGCTGCTGCAGAACCTACTGAAATAGCTTCTTGTCCGATTCCTGAGAACCACTTGCTAATTTTGTTTTGCCGAAGTAAAATCAACATTTTCTCTTCAATCAATCGGGGCAACAAAATTTGTTTGTAGAGGTTAATTAGTTGATTGTCGGATAATTTTTTTCTATCGAATTGCATGAAAAAATACCTTATAGAAAGGCTTTAGAGGTTTAAGTTTAGTTTTTAAATTACTGTTTCTATCTTTGGGTTTCCTAAAAAAGTCGGAAACTATTATCCGACAAATTTAAAGTAATGGTCTTATCTGCAAAAGCCATTATATTTTTTATTTTTGATTCACTCATTAGCTTATGATAAAATATAATTCTTTTACGCTTGATAATGGTTTGCATGTATTCGTACATGAGGACAAAAATACACCTTTGGCGGTTGTTAACCTACTTTATGATGTGGGGTCAAGAGATGAAAAGCCAGATAAAACAGGTTTTGCTCATTTGTTCGAGCATTTAATGTTTGGTGGATCAAAAAACATTCCTAATTATGATGAACCACTTCAGAGAGTGGGTGGAGAAAATAATGCATTTACTAGTCCTGATGTTACGAATTACTATATAACCCTGCCTGCTCAGAATATTGAAACCGCTTTTTGGCTCGAATCCGATAGAATGATGTCACTCTCATTTGATCCTAAAGTATTAGAAGTTGAAAAAAGTGTAGTGATTGAAGAGTTTAAGCAGCGTTATTTAAACCAACCTTATGGAGATTTATGGTTGAAGATGCGCCCATTGGCTTATGAAAAACATCCATATCAATGGGCAACTATTGGTAAAGAGATTTCACATATAGAGAATGCCACAATGGATGATGTAAAGGATTTTTTCTTTACGCACTACAGACCCAATAATGCTTATTTAGTGGTGGCGGGAAATGTTGAAACAGAGCAAATCAAAGAATTAGCTATAAAATGGTTTGGTGAAATTCCTTCAGGAGAAAAGAGAGAGAGGAAATTGCCAATTGAGCACAAACAGGAAAAAGCTAAGTTTTTGGAAGTGGAAGCAGATGTTCCTGTTGATGCTTTATATAAGGCATATCACATGCCAGCCAAAACCGATGAAAAATATTATGCTACGGATTTGATGAGTGATGTTCTGGGCAGAGGGAAGTCTAGTAGATTATATAAAAAATTGGTAAAGGAAGCAGGTGTTTTTTCAGGCTTGGCAGCCTATGTAACTGGTTCAGTCGATCCAGGATTATTAGTCATTAGTGGTCAGGTTTCAGCTGGCGTTAGTTTAGAAAATGCAGATAAAGCTGTTCAACAAATTATAAAAGAACTGCAGGAAGAAGAAATAGCTAATAAAGAGTTAGAAAAAGTAAAGAATCAGGCTATTTCCACGATTGTATATGGCGAGGTTGATATTTTGAATCGTGCCATGTCTATAGCTTTTGGAGCGGCTATGGGAAATCCTAATTTAGTTAATGAAGAAATAGATTTGATTAAATCGGTTAGCACAAAAGATATTCACAATGCCTCAAACAAAATATTGAAAGACGAAAATTGTTCTACTATTTATTATAAAGCAAAAAAATGAATTTCAGAATAGGATATGGCTATGATGTACACCAATTAGCCGAAGGTGAAGAATTCTGGCTCGGAGGTATCAAATTAGATTATCACAAAGGAGGAGTCGGTCATTCCGATGCGGATGTGTTAATTCATGTAATTTGTGATGCTTTGTTAGGTGCGGCTAATTTACGGGATATTGGCCATCATTTTTCAGATCAAGACCCGCAATACAAAGGGATTGACAGCAAAATACTTCTGGAAAGAACAGTTGCTCTACTTCGTGATAAAGGTTATGAAATTGGAAATTTGGATGTAACAGTAGGCTTGCAAAAACCAAAAATCAATCCTTTAATTCCTGAAATGAAGGCCGTTTTAGCTAAAGTGATGAAAATAAGCGAGGAAGATTTGTCTTTGAAAGCTACAACAACGGAAAAGCTTGGCTTTGTGGGGAGAGAAGAAGGAGTGGATGCACATGCAGTGGCTTTGATTTATAAAGTAGAGCGTCAAAATGATTTAGATCAATAATCATGGAAAACATCAAAATCATTACAACAGAAGACGGTTCTCATTCCCTTTATCATGAAGGCTTAAAAGAAACCTATCATTCATTTCATGGAGCTTTGCAGGAGTCAATCCATGTTTTTATTGAAAAGGGATTGCGTTTTTGGAGAACAAAATCAGGCTTGCCAAAGCAGGTCAATATTTTTGAAGTAGGTTTTGGTACGGGTCTAAATGCTTTGTTAGCCGCTCAATTTGCGATTGAAAATGAAGTACATATCAATTTCACCACTATTGAGCCTTTTCCATTGGAAATGGAAGTCATCAAACAATTGAACTATGCTTCTTCTATTGGGCAGGATGATTTAAATAATGTTTTTGAAGAATTACATTCAAGCAAGTGGGAAGAAAAGGTTGAAATCAATCCTTATTTCTCCATTTATAAAATCAACACTAAGCTTGAAGATTTTCAAACAAACCAGAAATTTGATGTGCTCTTTTTTGATGCTTTTGCCCCAAGCAAGCAAGCTGAATTGTGGACGGCTGATTTAATGCAAAAATGTTTTAATTTATTGAAAATTGGGGGCGTCTTCACTACTTACAGTGCCAAAGGTCAATTAAAAAGAGATTTGAAATCAGTAGGCTTCGAAGTGGAGACTTTGCCCGGTCCACCAGGAAAGAAAGAAATGGTGAGAGGAGTGGTGAATTAGAGTAATTTTCTTAAATTTTTTATATTTAGAGTATGAAAATGATTAGAAAGCCAACATTTGCAGGGAAAATACAGGAAAAGGATGAGAGAGATATTCGTTTTTGGGCTTATGAAAAAACAGCTGAAGAACGAGTTCAAGAAGCTTGGAGATTGCATTGTGCCAATCATAATGTTGACCCTATAAATGTGAAATTGGACAGAACCAAAATGAGAGCTTGGAAAAGAGATGCTTAATATTTTTAACGCTGATTTTAAAGAGTATGTTGAAACTTTAAATAAGTATCAAGTAAAATATATGTTGGTAGGTGGGTTGGCTGTAAATATTTATGGATACAGGAGATCCACAGGTGACATGGATATATTTGTTAAAGCCGATTCAGAAAATCATACCAAATTAAGAAGAGTTCATGCAGAATTTGGAATGCATATGGGCGAAATGGAAGTGGAGGAGTTTTTCATTGATAGTAAAAGGTATGATGTTTTTACTTTCGGTGTCAGTCCAATTCAAATAGATATCATGACCAAATGTAAAGGATTGAGTTTTGATGAAGCTTACGAAGCTTCAAAAATTATAGAGATTGAAGGTGTTGATGTTAGAATTGTAAGTAAACATGATTTGATTTTAGCAAAGCAAGCTTCAGATAGAACAAGAGATAGAGCTGATATTGAAGAATTGAATAAGCTTAAGAATGAACTTTGAATACAACATTGACTAATCATTTCATTTTTTATTCATGCTCATCAAATTATTGTTATTAAATTCATGCCATGGATTTAAGACTTTTCTTTAGCCCCGTTCCCGAGGAGATTTTTTCAGATATTAAAAAACAAGGGAGCTTTTACAAAAATATAAAAGTTTATCAGGAGAAATTTCCTGATTATAAAAGTGCAGATATTGCCTTAATTGGAATTTCAGATAAAGGGAGTAATGATGAAAATGCCGGTACAGCAGGAGGAGCTGATGCCCTAAGAAAAAAACTCTACAGATTATCAAAAGGCTCAGGTGCTTACAATATAGTCGATTTAGGAAATATCTCTGAAGCAATCGATACCGAACAGACTTTCGGAAGGGTTCAGGAAGTTTGTCATGCTTGCATCGAAAATAATGTTTTGCCCATTTTGATTGGCGGTTCTCATGATATGGGCTTTGCTCAGTACCTGGCTTATGAAGAAATGGAAAAGCTTATCAGTGTTTTAAATGTAGATGCTTTTCTAGATATGGAGGATAAAGATTCCCCTGCTAATCAACAGCATGTTCAGAAAATGTTGATGCACCAGCCTAATTATTTATTTAATTATAGCCATTTAGCCTATCAAACTTATTTGGTAAATCCTCAAGCCATCAATACACTGGAAAAGTTATATTTTGAAGCACATCGAATAGGAGCATTACGCCACGATATTAAGGAAATGGAACCAGTAATTCGTCAGGCAGACATGATGAGCTTTGATTTATCGGCTATAAAATCATCAGATTTTCCTGCATCTGCTCAAGCTCAGCCTTTTGGATTAACTGGAGAGGAGGCCTGTCAACTATGTTGGTATGCAGGAATTAATGAAAAATTGAGTGCAGTAGGCTTTTATGAATTTGATGTCACTAAAGATGACGAATCCAATAAATCAGCCGCAGTTTTAGCTACCATGATTTGGTATTTTATCGAAGGATTTTATCACAGAAAGGAATCAAGAGACTTCCGTTCCAATGATTATATGAAATATGTAGTTTCTATGCCAATGGAGCCAGAAATTTTAACTTTCTATAAAAGTAATTTCATAGATAAATGGTGGATGGAAGTACCAAATCCGTCAGGTAATAATCGGTTTAATAGGAATTCAATAGTTCCTTGCAGTTATTCAGACTATCAGCAAGCCTTAAAAGGTGAACTTCCTGAAAGGTGGATAGTCATGCATTCCAAACTTTTTTAAAATTTAGGCGTACTTTTGATTTATGAAAAATATTTTTGGAGTAATACTTATTGCATTGTCTATACATGCATGTAATCCTAGTGAGCAGTCTGCTGATACAATCATTCAAAATGCTATTGATTTTCATGGTGGGGAAGCCTATGAAAGCTTGAATGTTGAATTTAAATTCAGAGATAAATTTTACAAACTCAGACATGTTGGCGGGAATTTTCAATATGAAAGAATTTTTCAAGATTCAACAGGCAGAGAAATCAATGATATTCTTGATAATAGTGGCTTTAAAAGATTAATTGAGGGAGAAAAAGTGGATTTGTCACCAAAAGATTCTGCCGCTTATGCTAATTCCGTAAATTCTGTTCATTATTTCGCATTGCTTCCTTATAATTTGAAAGATGAGGCAGTTTTAGCACACAACAAAGAAGATGTCCTTATAAAAGGAAAGCCATATAAAACCATAGAAGTAAAATTCAAACAAGAAGGAGGGGGCACTGATTATGAAGATGTGTTCATGTTCTGGTTTAATTCTGAAACTTACGATATGGATTATTTTGCATATTCCTACCAAACAGAAGGAGGAGGTATTCGTTTTCGAGAATCAATCAATAAAGAGCAAGTTGAAGGGGTGATTTTTCAGGATTATAACAATTTCAAAGCTGAAAAAGGAACTGATTTGATAGAATTACCTGCCCTATTTGAAAAAGGAGAATTAGAATTGCTCTCTAAAATTGAATTAGAATTTGATATAGATGCTTTATGATTGTATCAAAACCACGCATTAATACTGTTTTTGCATTAAGTGTTTTTTTAGTTCTAGTCTTTGGGTCTTTTTTTCTATTGTTGGATAGTCTTTTAAATAGTGAATCCTTTTTTATAGTAAAGCTCATTTTGACTCCCATCACTTTGGTAATTGCCTTATTAGTTTTAGGTAAATTATTGGCTGCCATAAAGATTGTAAAAGCAGGAAATAATAGGTTGAATATATTTTTCCCTATTAGTCGTAGCCGAATTGATTTGCCCTTAGAGGAAATCAGAGGTTGGAGGGAAGATGTGGTCAAAACCAAGCAAGGGGAATTTAGAGAAACAAAAATTCTATATGGAAAGAAAAAAGTGATAAAACTTTCCAATAAAGAGAATACTGAATATGATAAATTAGTAAAGTATCTCAACCAAAAAGCGAAAAAGCAAAAGGCGGGTTGAAATTCATCACACATTCTACCCGTATTAGAATCATAAAATTTAATCATCAAAGATTTTAAAAATCAAGGCTATTTCCTTCATAGCCCTCAAATGAATCTACCTATAAGTTTGACAAAGTGATATGTTTAACTAAATTCGGCTTGTTTTAAAACCAAATAAGACATTTATGGCGCAAAAAACAGAAGAGTTTAGTAATAGGTGGGGGATTATTCTTGCCGCATTGGGAATGGCAATTGGTGCCGGTAACTTATGGAGATTTCCTAGGATTGCAGGTGAACATGGAGGTACATTCATCATCCTTTGGATGCTTTTCCTTGTAGTTTGGTCTATTCCACTATTAATGGCCGAATTAGCCATTGGGAAACATTATAAGAAGGGTACTTTAGGTTCACTTGGTAGCCTTGGCGGCAAAAAATTCAATTGGATGGCTGTTTTCGTGACTATTGTGACCATGGGGATAGCATTTTATTATTCAGTTGTAACGGGATGGTCCTTAAGATACTTCATCTTAAATACTCAAAATTTAATTGATTATCTATTTGGCTCAGGAGCTATGAATGAGCAATTCGCAGACCCTAATGTGAATTTCATGGAAACATTTTGGGCAGGATTATCTAATTCTAGCTGGCAAGCTGTGCTTTGCTATATGTTTACCATCAGCATTGCTATTTGGGTACTAAGTAAAGGAATAAAAAAAGGCTTAGAAAAGACAAATAAAATTCTAATTCCCACCTTATTTATCTTACTCATGGTAGTGGCTGCATTTGCAATACAAATGCCTGGCGGAACTCAAGGGTTGGAATATCTATTTACCATTGACGTAGAAAAATTTAAAGATCCCATTATTTGGATAGAAGCTATTACAGATTCGGCATGGAGTACAGGTGCTGGTTGGGGTTTAATGATTACAATTGGTTCTTTTTCGAGGCAAAAAGAAGATGTTACCTTAAATACATTTCTTGGTGCATTTGGTAATAACACGGCTGCTTTATTAGCTGCAATGGCAATTTTACCTGCAGTATTTGCTATGGCTGCAACTCCAGATGAGGCGGTAGCTTTTTTACATGATGGCAATACTGCATTAGTCTTTACTATTTTGCCACAGCTATTTGCCCAGATGCCAGGTGGGCCATTCCTTTCTTGGATTTTCTTTGGAGCCTTTGCTATGGCTGCTTTTAGTTCAATACTTCCGATGATGCAGTTAATTATTAAGAATTTAACTGATTATAGTTTATCTAAGAAGCAAGCAGCTATCATCGCTGGGGCAGCCTGTTTTGTAATAGGGTTTCCATCGGCTTGGTTTTTATCCGTTTTTGAAAATCAGGATTGGGTTTGGGGAGTTGGCTTATTAGTAAGTGGTATTTTCATATCTTTCTTAATTATAAGATATGGTCCAGCAAAATTCAAAAGAGATTTCATTGACCAGAACTCAGATTTTAAAGTCTCTCCAATTTATTTTACTGGAATGATTTATTTTAATTTTCTAGCTGGCTTGTTTCTGGTTTATTGGTGGATGAGCCAAGGATACAGTGAATATCCGTGGTTTGATGCCAATGGAAATTGGAATGTGATGGATATCTACAGCAATGCAACGATTGTAACACAGTGGGGTATTGCATTATTGATCGCAATAGTATTTAATGGATGGTTTTACAAAAAATTTGTTAAGAAATGAGTACGGAAGCAATAATAGGTATGGTAGTATGTCTTACCATAACAGTGGGAGGTTTTTTAGTATTTTTGTTTAAAGCACTTTCAATGGATAAGAATAAAGAGGAGGAATAAACACCTCAATAAATTATAGCTATAAAAAGGGGGATCAATCGATTCCCTTTTTATTTTTCCTTCTCCATAAATTCTTTTACCACCTTCTTCGGCAAAACATGATATCCATTAACTGGATTTAAGCTTTCTATTTTTT
>QNXU01000316.1 GCA_003973485.1 Bacteroidota bacterium
TAAATTCGAAAATCATGAAAAGAAAACTAAAAATTGCTTTAGCAGCATTTTTATTTACTGGCTTTTTTGGGTCTTTTATTTCAAATGTTAATTCCCAGCAGTTAATTGATGCAGGTAGTTGTTCATGTGATGCTTCTACAGAAGCAAAATGCGTTGCTAGGTCAGGTGATTGTACCGCAAAAGGAACTGGAGCTGCCAAAGTAGAGACAGACTTCTATTAAATTTAATAGTGATATAATAAATTATTATGTGGAGAGGCTTATTATTTAAGTCTCTCTTGTTTTATATTATAAAAAAGAATATTTAAATGAGAAAAGTTGTTCAAACATTATTAATTACTTGCTTTTTCCATCTTATTTCTTGTGATACTGATTCAAATAAAACTGAATATGATCTTAGATTGGAAGGTACAAATTATCATTGGGAATTTGTTAGAGATTTTAATCGAAAAATTGGACTGGATAAACATGTACAATATAATAATGGTATTTTAAAGGCACCCTCTTATTTTAATGGTGATTTATGGGCAATAAATCAGAATAGTGCGCAAATTGTAAAATTCAATGATAATCTAGTTGAGATTGAACAAAGAGGTAAAAAAGGAGATGGTTATATTGACGAGAATATCAGTTTTAATCATTTTTTTGTGGAGGATAAATTTTATTTTATTTTTGATGCAAACAGCTTTGTTTTAAAAAGGTATGATTTAGAAAAAGATAGTTTATTAGATTATAGATATTTTGATAAATATAATACAGCAATTACAAATATTGGAAGGGATGATTTTTATCTAGCGCCTGAGTCTGACTCTATTTCGGATAGTTTTTTCTTTGATAAATATTCATATTACATTGATGAACATACAAATATTGGAAGTATAAATGAAATTTTACAAATCCCTAAAAGTATTGATTTAGCATACATGGTATACGATGGTCAGTTAATTAGTGGAAAAAATTATGTGGTGTATTATTTTTTTAAAGTCGGAAAATTTCTTGTATTCGATAGGAATGAAGGATTTAAATTTGAGTTGAAGACTATAGATGAAACTCCAACTCCTATTGGTATTATAGAAACAGATGGTAATTCAGAGGTCTATACAACAAATCCGAAACACACTTTTTTTCTTGACGGACAAGTAAATGAGAATAAGCTTTATTTATTAAATAATATTGCTGAAAATGATCATCATTGTATAGATATTTATGATTTAAATAATAGATCATATGAAGGATCCATTAAACTGGATGCTTTATCTGATACTCAATTACCTGTTAGTTTTGCTGTTAATGATAGTGACTTAATAGTTATTTATGAAGATATGGTTGTTAGAAAATATACAATAACAAATCATAAGAAAGATTGATAGTAATATACTAAAGGTATTAAATATTTTATATTTCCATTCAATGTTGCAATTAATTTGATTTTCTTCCAGTATTCGATTAATTATGATGACAATGAATTCGGCTTCAATGCTTAATTCTTAATCGAGATGATCAATATTCTGGATAGCAAAGAAGTGAGCATTGATTTGTCAGCACCAAACAAAGCCGGATTATTATTCTCATCCGATATGGATGAGAATGAAGATATCTTGCTATTGGTTATGCCAGTGATGTTGAATAATTACGTTTAATTAATTTTTCCTTTGATTATAAAAAAAGACGTTCTACATTTGTCAAAATGAATTTCACGCACAACACATATTATTACTATTATCAATCCCCGACAGGAATCGGTAATGGTAGTGTTATGCATATGATGTAAGACATATTTCAAATAGAAAATATACCAAGCCCGGTTCCAATGGAATCGGGCTTTTTTTATGTCCAAATTTTAAACACTAACATTAAAAATTAATTAATAGTATCATGAAGCAAATTTATGACAATTACACAACCGAAGACCAAGAAGTTTGGGGTATCCTTTTCGGGAGACAATTTCAAAATATCAAAAAAGTAGCCACAAAAGAGTTTGTAGATGGAATTGATAAAATTCATTTCACCGAAAAAGCAATCCCTAATTTCAAGGAAACCAATAAGTATCTAAAAGAGCTTACAGGCTGGCAAGTTGCTGCTGTACCAGGCATAGTAGATGATGATAAATTCTTCGAGCTCTTGAGCAACAGAATATTTCCTGCCACTACATGGTTGAGAACTCGAGAGCAGTTAGACTACCTAGAAGAGCCTGATATGTTTCACGATGTTTTTGGGCACATTCCATTGCTAACTAACCAGCCCTTTGTTGATTTCTTACAAGGCTTGGCAAAAATTGGTTTAAAGCATCTGGATAATGACTGGGCTATTCATTTGTTGAGCAGAATTTACTGGTTTACCATCGAATTTGGTTTAATTAGAGAAGAAGGAGATTTAAGAATTTATGGAGCAGGGATTATTTCTTCTCCGGGAGAAACAAAATTCTCAATTTCGGACGAGCCAGAACATTTTGATTATGATGTTGAGGCTATAATAGATAGCAGCTACAGAAAAGACAAGTTCCAGACTAAATACTTCATCATTGATGATTATGAGCAATTGTACAGCTCACTTCCGCTTATTGAGAAAGTGATTGAGGATTGGCTGCAAAGAGAGCCGGTGAGCATTCCTTAGAAATTGTAAGTTAAAGCCAAAACAATACTTTTTCATGGTTTGAAGGTGAAAACACCTTCAAAGGGGAGAGTTGTCAACCCACTCCCACGTTTTGGTGTTTTTACCAAAACTTATATCATGCTTGTTCCATTAAACCTGCCAGCTTTTAAAAGATGGCAGGTTTTTTTATTTCAATTTTTATTCTCCTCCTATCCTGAATTTTTCATAAGTTTGATTTATGATGGAAGACAGTTATAAACATCAGGGAATGCGCAGAAAATTGATTCAAAAACTGCGTGATAAGGGCATAAAGGATGAAAGAGTTTTATCAGCGATGGGTAAAATTCCACGACATGTTTTTTTTGAAAATGCCTTTTTAGAACATGCCTATCAGGATAAAGCTTTCCCAATTGGACATGGTCAAACCATTTCTCAACCTTATACTGTAGCTTTCCAATCTGAATTGTTAGAAGTAAAATCTGGAGATAAAATTTTGGAAATTGGAACAGGCTCTGGTTATCAGGCTTGTGTGCTTTGTGAACTTGGGGCAAAAGTTTATACAATTGAATATCAAAAACCATTATATGAACGAACTCGTAAATTTCTCCCTCAAATTGGGTATAAACCTCATTTCTTTAGTGGAGATGGATCCAAAGGAATTCCTGCTCATGCGCCTTACGATAAGATCATTGTAACAGCAGGTGCACCGAGTGTTCCTTCCGCTTTATTAGAACAATTAAATGTAGGAGGGTGCCTAGTTATTCCTGTAGGAGATAATCAAACTCAACAGATGCTTCGCTTAACTAAAGAGACTGAAAAGAAAATTGTAAAAGAAGTTTTCTCAAATTTTAGTTTTGTGCCTTTGAAGGGTGAGCAAGGGTGGCAATAGTGAAAAAAACGACTTAACATTTGATGCTAAGTCGTTTTGATAAATTTGATGGTTTTTAATTGAAGGTATAAACTGATTTTTCCTGAAAATCTTTATCAGCATTTACCTCTAAGTCTTTAAGAAGTCCTTCTTTTAGATCATAAACCCATCCATGAATTTGTAGTCCCTGAGATTTCATTCCTTCCTGCACATAGCTAGTTTTGTACAAATTATAAACCTGTTCTTTTACATTGCTTTCCACTAGTCGGTTTACTTTCTGTTCTTGATTTTGGGCATCATCAACAAAAGCTTTGTTTTTTTGATAGCTTTCTTTAATGTTCATCAACCATGAATCAATTAAGCCTAAACTCTTGTTTTCCAGTGCTGCGGCAACACCTCCGCAACCGTAATGCCCACAAACCACTACATGCTCAACTTTTAGTACCTGAACTGCATATTGTAAAACGGACATTAAGTTGTTGTCAGTATGTACTACCATATTGGCAACATTTCTGTGTATAAATAATTCACCAGCAGAAGTTCCAGTCATTTCATTTACAGGCAAGCGACTATCTGAGCAACCTATATATAAATATTTTGGCTTTTGACCTTTTGCGTGATTTTCAAAATAATCTGGATCAAGATTTAACTTTTCTTCAACCCATTTTTTATTGTTTTCAAATAATTTAGAATATGATTGTTGTTCCATAGGTTTTTATTTTAAACTGTATTTTTCGTGAAATTTATCGAAGCCTAATAATTCAACTTCTACATTTTTAAACTTAGCCCCTTCGTTCGAATATAATTCAATTGCTTCTATTACATCAAAATCTATAAATTTAGATTTTCTAGCATCTATGATAACTTTTGCGTTTTCTGGTATTTCATCTAAAGTTTTCACCATACTAGCCTTATTCAAGAAAGAAACCTCATCTGATAATACTAATCTAATAGGCTCTCCCTCTTTATGAGCATCTTTGTCAAATGAGTAGGTGTTTTTCATGTTTTTAAGCAAGATATTCAGGAATCCTGCTAATAATCCAATGATAATTCCGATTAATAAATCTGTAAATACGATAGCTACAATGGTGATGATAAAAGGATAAAATTGAGTAGGGCCAACTTTATACATTGCCTTCATTAAATTAATATTGGCTAATTTATATCCCGTTACTAATAGAATAGCGGCCAAACTTGCATAAGGTATCATATTAATAATGCTTGGAATTAACAGAATAGCTATTATCAATAGTATACCGTGTAACCAAGCTGATAATTTAGTCTTTGCACCTGAATTTATATTTACGGTACCTCGAACTATAACGGCTGTCATAGGCAATCCTCCAATTAAACCAGCAATAATATTACCCACACCTTGTGCTTTCATCTCTCTATTTAAAGGTGTTCTTCTTTTTTGTGGGTCTAATTTATCGACTGCATCAATACTTAAAAGAGTTTCTAAACTTGCTACTATGGCAATGGTAATAGCTGCAGTATAAACCACGGGATCAGTCAAAACTGACCAATCTGGAAAAACAAATAGATTTTCAAATGATGTATCTTCACCTAGAACAGGAATAGTAACCAGATGCTCTTGAGATAATGCCATTCCATTTTCTAAAAACATGAAAAGGGCATTTATACCAACACCTACAAAAACGACTATCAGTGGTGCAGGAATAGATTTGATACTTTTAATTTTTATGTAATTCCAACCTATAAGTATTATCAAGGAGATAATAGCAATTATGAAGGCAGTGGGTTCAATATTGTTAAAGGCAGAAACCAATGCACTTAATGCGTTCTCATCATTGTTTTGCCAAAAGTCTAAATCGCCCAAATAATCTTCATCATAGCCGAAAACATGTGGTATTTGCTTTATTATTAGCAAAATTCCAATTGCTGCAAGCATACCTTTTATTACTGATGAAGGGAAATAATTACCTATTGTCCCTGCTTTTAAAAAGCCTAAGATTAATTGGATAATACCAGCTAATACTACTGCTACTAGGAAGCCTTCAAAAAAACCTATGTCCTCAATAGCATTATAAACTATAACCGCAAGACCAGCTGCAGGGCCAGATACTGCTAATTGGCTGCCACTTAATAAGGCAACTACTATACCGCCTACTATACCCGTTACCAATCCGGAAAAAAGTGGTGCACCTGATGCTAGAGCAATACCCAAACAAAGTGGCATTGCTACTAAAAATACTACTATACTTGATAAGGAGTCATTTTTAAGGTGCTTAAATGTAACTCCTGTAATTTTTGTAAATTTTGATTCACTCATTGCTCAATCAATTATTGATTATTCAGAAAAAAGTATTTGAATGATGTTTTATTGCGTTTTTGAAAATATAATGCAATAAAAGTATGGGTCAATTTGATTAAGCTTTGGGTGGGGGAGTAATATTAAGTATTGTAATGGATTGGTATAGATTGGAGTGAAATATGTTGTTTGCTAGTGATTCATGAAGAATATTATAGATTGAAGCGCGGAATAAACCTAGTGCTTTTAAATTCAGGTTGTTATTCTCGTTTTCATTGTTTTCTTTTGAAGACTCTTTACTTTCTTCCTCAAAAATATTCAAACCGCTAGTTGATTCTTCAGCTAATACATTACTGCTAACTTCTTTTTGCTGAAAATCTTCAATTGCATCTAGACATAATTGTGGTATAAAAGCCACATTAAAGAGACATACAAAAAAGAAGGCCGATATGGTAATCTGAATCGTTTTCACTTATTGTTTTCAATACTGTAAAATTAAGTATTAAAAATTTAAATATAGAATATAAGATACTTAAATGAATAGAAAAAGTTACCTATATATAGGTGGTTTAATGAAAAAAATTCTGTTTATGCAGTTTTAAACTAGCGTTTAAATATTCACGATTTCATGATATTTACTTTATAATTAGTTCATTTCACTGCTGTATCTTCATGAAAAAAAGATGAAGATTTTATATGCAATACAAGGAACAGGTAATGGACATATTAGTCGTGCAAGAGATATTGTTCCAATTTTACAGCAATATGGAGAAGTAGATATTTTAGTAAGTGGGACACAAGCTGATGTTGATTTAAATTATAAAATAAAATATCAATTTCATGGTTTGAGTTTTGTTTTTGGAAAAAGAGGTGGGGTTGATTTCAAAAGAACCTTAAAGCAGACCAAATTTTTACGCTTTTTAAATGAAATTTGGAATTTGAATGTAGCTCAATATGATTTAGTTATCAATGATTTCGAACCGGTTTCAGCTTGGGCATGTAAATTTAAGGTCAAAAAATGTATTGGGCTTAGTCATCAGTCAGCGGTTATTCATCCATTTTCTCCAAAACCAGCTAATATTGATTGGCTAGGTTACTTAATTTTAAAATTCTATGCACCCGTCAATAATTTTTATGGATTTCATTTTAAGACTTATGCGGATAAAATTTATAATCCAGTAATCCGTCAGGAAATAAGAGGGTTAAAAATTAAGGAGGGTGATTTTTATATTGTATACTTACCAGCCTATAGTGATGAAAGAATTATTGATGTTTTGTCAAAATTTAACCTGCACTTTAAAGTGTTTTCAAAGCATAGTAAACAGAATAGTAAGTGTGGTAATATTGAGATTATTCCAATTGTTAATCATTTATATCTTAAGAGTTTAGCGGAATGTAAAGGAGTTATATGTGGGGCAGGCTTTGAAGGGCCTTCTGAAGCATTATTCCTGCGTAAAAAGTTGCTAGTTATTCCAATGAAAGGTCAATATGAACAACAATGTAATGCAGCTGCATTAGCAAAAATGGGTGTTAAAGTGTTGAAGACTTTTAAATTAAGTTACTTTAATGACTTAGATGAATTTTTCAATACTGAGCAAAGTCTTAATATAAATTATCCAAATCAAACAGAAGAAATTATAAGGAAATTAATTATAGAAAATGCAGCATCTAATTATACTGTTACTTCGGACTCTTTCTCATTTTCTTGATGATTAATTATTCTGTTCATCATTCCTTTGAAAATAAATTCATGAAATAAGTATACACTATACCAATATAGTCTACCGAATAAACCATGAGGTCTAAAAGTAGCGGTTTGAATAATTTTATTTTTTTCTTTTTCTTTGGTGATTTTGAATTCAAGCCAGGCTTCTCCGGGTAGTCTCATTTCAGCATATAATAATAATCTTCCTTCTTTTTTATCTGCAACTAAAACTCGCCAAAAATCTAATGAATCGCCTGGCACCAATTGATCTGGGCTTCTTCTTCCTCTCCTAAGCCCAACTCCTCCAACTGCTTTATCCATATAGCCCCTAATTTTCCACAAGAAATTCCAATAATACCAACCTTTATCTCCTCCAATTTTCCAAATATTTTGTAATACTTCAGAACATGATCTTTCAAATGTGGCAGTTCTTTTGTCAATAAAACAGCCATGAGTAGGAACTTTTACAAATTCCATTAATTCAGTATTGATTTTGGAGCTTGCAAGTGCATCTTTCCAACTGGAAACTACTTCGTTCTGGGCAATTCTATCAAATGCCATTTTTGCGGCCTCAGAATAAGTGATAAGATCTTGAGATACAATGTCTTCTATTCCTTTATTTTCAACAATCACTTCGTTTTTCATGCTGTCCACTAAACTGCTGGCAATTTTATAGCTTGTTGCCGTTACAAAATGTAGCCAATAAGAGCTTAAGCGAGGAGTTAAAACTGGGAGGGTGATAATATATCTTTTCAATCCTCTTACTTTAGCAAAGATTAAAAGCATTTCTTTATAAGTAAGTATATCTGGGCCACCAATGTCAAAGGTTTTTCCGTATGATTCTTCTTTACCAATTATACCTGAAAGATAGTTGATGACATTTCTTATCGCAATAGGCTGGCAACGTGTTCTGAGCCACTTTGGCGCTATCATTATTGGTAGTTTTTCTACTAAATCACGAATTATTTCAAATGAAGCACCACCAGAACCGATAATTATGGCAGCTCGCAAAACTGTTAGTGATGCATCAGCTTCAGATAATATAGTTTCTGCATTTTTTCTTGAGCTTAGATGTTTCGAAATGGAGTCGTCATTAGAAATACCGCTTAGATAAATAATTTGCTTGCAAATTGTCTTATTGATAGCCTCAACAAAATTTCGAGCAGTGTTTTTTTCCATTTCTTGGAAGCTTTTGGAAGAACTACCCATAGAATGAACCAAATAATATGCAGCTTCTATGTCTTTAGGTAAATTTTGAAGCTGTTCTGGCTTGAGTAAATCAGCTTCAAAGAACTGCACTTTGTCAATAATTTTTTCTTCAAGTTCTATCCTTCTTTTATCTCTGACCAAGCAGATAACATCATGTCCTTGCATTACTAAAACAGGAAGAAGTCTTCTTCCAATGTATCCATTCGCTCCAGTCAATAAAATCTTCATGTTCTTAGAACTATTCGCAATCCGAAAAGTTGTGAATTTCGTTTATCGAGTATTAATAGAGTGTGGTAGAATTTTTCTAGTTAATTTCAATTCACTTTATTATATTTAATTAAACGTATAATGTTTTGCATTAAACAAAGAATTATGAAAGGTTTTAAAATAAAGAATTTGGAGAAAAGAGCAGTTTCAAATAATGAAATAAGTGTGCTTTTGGTTGGTAATAACCCAATTGAGATGAGTCTTATTTATGAAAAGCTACATTTACTTAAACATAAGATAAGAAACATAGAAACTGCTTTTTCTCATGAGGACATGCTAAGGAAAATTAAATTAGTGAACCCTAATTGCTTGCTTTTAGATGATAATATTGGACTTAACCCATTGAAAGCAATTGTAAACAGTGTGAATCAACTAGGGACTGAAGCAATATCTATTACTTTGTTGAAATCACACAATAGACAGGAGATAACCTCTGGAGTTCAAGAATACTTGATGAAGGAGGGAGCTGATGGAATAAAAATCTATAATGCATTAAGAAATGCTTTAAAATTTAAGAAAACGCAACAGTTTTTTAGAATTAAGTATTATTCAGGAAAAAGAAAAATTAAAAGAATGTTTATATAAAAGCTTTTAAATAGAAAGTAAAGGATAGTATTTCTTGTTCTCTTTTTACCTTAATTCTGATTTTTTTACCTTCCTTCTTCTTTAATGTTTTATTTATAAAATCTAAGCTAAGGTCTTTACCAGAATAACCATTTATACTGATGATTTTATCATTTTTTCTTAATCCAGCGTTGTAAGCTGGAGTGTTTTCTCTTACTTTTTCAATTTCATAATATGGCTCTAAATAGTATTCGCCTTTTGCAATTACGGTAAGACCGCTCATATCATGTTTGAATTTAATTTTAGTGATGCTATTTCTTCTTAGGTATAATTTTTCATTTCCATAGTCGAAGAATAATTTGAAATGTTTTAAGGCACCACCACCAATAGTGCCATTTCGGCCTGTATAATTAATAATGTCTTGATAAGCCCCAGAGTCAGGATAGTTAGTGGTGATATTTTCTAATTCATATTTATCTATTGATAATCTTGGGATTCTTGCTGCATGTCCTTCGATAGTTCCTGCGATTCCAGCACCTAATATATCTCTAACATTTTTTTCTGGCAATTGAATATTTTCACTACTATTTTTGTGTAACATTAAGGGATGTGAAGCGCCAGTATCAATCATAAGTTTACTTAATATCTCTGTTGAATCATTTACTTTTAAATTTTGAAATATATAGGGTTTGCTTTGTTCGATTTTCATGTCAATTGAGGTGTAGAAGAACATGGGGCGATTGAAATATTTAGGATTGTAAAATTTCATAAGTTCATTTTTATAATCTACTCTTACTATGAAATTTTTTAAAAAGTCATAACCTAATATGCCGTGTATTTTTATACCTAAGTTTTTTTGAAGGTTTAGATAATCTTCTTTTAAGATTAATAATGGGATGTTGTTCCCCGATACTTCTCCAACTTTAATGCTCGTTTTGTTGGCGATATATGCTTCTACCTCTTTTATTCCTGCCGCACCTACTAATGTTAATTTTCTATCAGGAACTATATTGAGAATTTCGCTATATGTCTTATCAATTAAAACAGTATTGGTAACTCCAGTGTCTACTATGAATTTTAAAGGAATAACCCCTTCAAAAAGCACATTTACAATAATAAGATTACTGTTTAATTCAAAAGGAATTATAGTAGATCTTTTGTTTCCACTTATTTCAAAGCCAAATTTTAAGTTTTGCCCTGAAACTTTTTTAAATTCAGCGGTTAATATAAATAAGATTAAAAAAGTATAGAGGATACACTTTTTTGTCATGGTTTAAAATTTATTATAAATATGAGAAATATACAAAAATACATTGAGCATACGAATCTTAAGACCACAATAACTTCAGTTGATATTGAATTGTTGTTGAAGGAAGCTCAAGAAAATAATTTATTTGGAATTTGTGTCCCCCCATTTTGGGTGAAAAAAGCAAAAAGAGATATTGGTAAATCAGACATTCAATTAATTACAGTAATAGGTTTTCCATTGGGTTATCAAATGAGCCAGGCAAAGGAGGCAGAGGCAATACAAGCCATTAAGGATGGAGCTGATGAATTGGATATGGTTTTAAATATCTCAGCATTTAAGTCTGAGATGATGTGGCCTAAAATAGAGATCGCAAAATTGGGGAAATTAGCACATGAATATGGGAAAATCTTAAAAGTCATTATTGAAACAGCATATTTATCAGATCAGGAAATTGAAACTGCATGCAAAATATGTGCAGATGCTGGTGCTGATTTTGTGAAAACATCTACTGGGTTTGCTCCAGAAGGTGCTAAGGTAGAACATATTAAGTTAATGCGATCTGTATTGCCTGATCATGTGGGGATAAAGGCAAGTGGAGGAATAAAAACTTTTAACCAAGCTGTGCAATTGATTGAGGCAGGAGCGGATCGAATAGGGACATCCTCAGGACCTAAAATTTGCCAGCAATAATATTAATTTGCAATTTTCATGGGCACAATGCCTTTGTGCTTATAGATTTTAATACCAAAACGATCAGATATGTAATTTTTTAATCTTGAGTAAGCTCTTTGAGACTGTTTGTTATCTGGATGAAATATGGCAGTTTCTAAAATAGCCTTCAAAAAGTTTTTTGATTTTGAGAATTCAATAATCCATTTTTTTAAAGTTTCAGACCAATCATCTTGATATTTTTCATGATGGTCTCTACCATCAAAAAGAAGTTCTAACTGATTCGAGCTGTATTTGTATCGGTAGAAACCTGCTAATTCATCATAAAATATGGAAAGATCCTCTAAATTATAAGTAGTAGTGGATAGGATCTTTTCTATTGATTTATCCTTCAAACCCAGTGGGTTATAGCGCAAAAGGTAAATATCTTTAACTATTTCAACCATTTGATTCAACAAAGAATCTTTTAGCTCCATTTGAGCATTTTCCAATAAGTAGTTTTTGTCAAAAGGAAAAAATCTGCGCTTCATTCAGTAATATTTCTTCAAATATATAACCAATTCTGTGAATTTAGAAGGTTTTTAATGTTAAATGGATATATTAATGTCTGATACCGCATTCATCACAGTACTTCATTTTTTCTGGCGGTCTTTTTTTGGGCTTTCTTTTATGTCCAAAATAGGTCCAATCCGAATATTGAGGTTTCTCCATTTCTTTAGCTCTTTTTCGTTTTTCCTTAACATTTTCTTTCATTCTTTCCTCATACTCCACAATAAGTTGGTCTCCCCAACTTAATTTTTGTTTCTTTTTGAACAAACCAAAAAACCAAGTTTCTTGTCTTGGCTGTGGCCTCTGACCATAATTTTGTCTGCTTTCAGGATTAAGACTGGAAGGATTCTCCTGACTATAACTAGATTGAGCCTTATTTATTGGTTGTTTTTGACAAGAGGCTAAAAAAACAATGGCAATTACTGATACAAAACAAGTTTTATTCATGTCATAAAAACGTTAATCTTTAAAATTATTGTATATAATATCCGAACATAAATTGTAAGATATAGTATATTGTACTCCATTAAAAATTAACTAATTGTGAAAAAGGATTTTATTCAAATAGAATATAAAAAATACGATTCCATAGATGAGCTTACTTCTGATTATCAAACATTATGGAATGCAGCTTTAGAAGCTAGGCAATTTTCTCATTCTCCTTATTCAAACTTTACTGTTGGAGCCGCTATAGAATTAGAAGATGGTGAAATTATTACAGGAACCAATCAGGAAAATGCATCTTTTCCAGCAGGTTTGTGTGCTGAAAGAACGGCAATGTATAGAGCAGGAATACAAGCACCGGATAAAAAATTTAAGAGAATTGCTATTGCTGCTAGCCGAAGAGATTCCAATCAACTTGCAAGCGCACCACCTTGCGGAGGTTGTAGGCAAGTCATGTTAGAATTTGAAAAAAGGCATCAGCAGGGCTTTCAATTACTGTTTACTGATGAAAGTGGAAAGTTTGTATTAATTGAAAAACCTACAGATTTATTTCCATTCTCATTTGTATTTTAAAAACTGCTCATTCTTAACTTCGATTTAAGAATGAGCAGTTTTAATTTTAATTTTTGATCATTTTTGACATGATATAATTTCCATCTTTATCTTGTAGTCTAAGAATATATGTGCCAATAGGAAGGTCTGCTATATCAATTTTTGTTTGTTCATTATTTAGGTTTGTTTTTTTGTAAACAATCCCCTTTAAATCAAAAATTGTAAGCTCATTTGCCTCTAAAGAATTTTCTAATTTCAGATTAAGTTCATTTCTAGCAGGGTTAGGGTAAAAACTAAATCGACTTATTTTATTTGGTTTGTTAGCTGTAACCCTTCCTGTTTCGGTAACTTTAATCAAACCGTCTTCCACTATTGCTTCAACACTTACTACTTCTCCTTGCTCACCGCTTAAGTTGAAATCAATATCAGAAGTTTCATCATTTTCTACACCAGGATATTCAACCCTTATTCGATAATCACCAGAAGGTAAATTGGGGAAAGAAAACT
>QNXU01000085.1 GCA_003973485.1 Bacteroidota bacterium
ACCAAGGAATATGGTAAAAGGACAAAAACTGGAATTATGGTGGGCTTAGGCGAAACTCAGGATGAAATGTTTGCTACTATGGATGATTTAGCAGCACATGGATGTGATATTTTAACTGTCGGTCAGTATTTACAACCAACTAAAAGGCACCATGATGTGATAGAATATGTTCACCCTGAAGTATTCGATATGTATAGAGAAGAAGGCTTGAAAAGAGGGTTGAAATATGTAGAATCAGGTCCATTGGTTCGTTCTTCATACCATGCCGAAAGACACGTAAATGTTCCAATTTAAGGGTCATTGGCCGGTTTTATATTGAGACAGTATAATTTATTGACAAATTCTCTACGATATAAATAATATTCGATATTAAAAATCAATTACTTAAAACCACAGCTTAAGTGAATTTCGCTTATATTGCTGTGGTTTTTTGTTTTTAAACTTAATTTTAAAGGCTTACTTTCAAAAGCCAATTTATAATATTCTATGCAAGACAATTTTATCATTACCCTTGAAAACCTAAAGTTAAAGGACTACAGAAGTTTAATAAAGTCCATGAAAAAAGCTTATGCAGGTTGGGATGATTTATGGGAGGTTGAACACATCAAAACCTTGATTGATAAATTCCCAGAGGGTCAGTTATGTGTTTTGGTAAATGGACAAGTTGCAGGTTGTGCTTTGTCTATTATTGTAGACTACTCTGATTTTGGAGATAATCATACCTATCCTGAAATCACAGGAAATGAAACATTTAATACGCATAATCCAGATGGGGATGTACTTTATGGAATAGATGTTTTTGTGCATCCTGATTTTAGGGGAATGAGAGTAGGTAGAAGAATGTATGACGCCAGAAAGGACTTAGTTGAACAGCTAAATCTTCGTTCTATAGTTGCAGGAGGGAGATTACCCGGATACTTGCAGTATGCTGAAAAATTCACTCCAAAGCAATACATCCAAAAAGTGATTGCAAAAGAGGTTTATGATAAAACTTTGTCTTTTCAATTATCAAATGATTTTCACGTTAAGAAAGTACTAAAAGGATATTTACCAGGAGATAAGCAATCAGCTGAATTTGCGGCACTCATTGAGTGGAATAATATTTATTATGAACCTTCGGAAGAATATGTTCATATCCCAAAAACAGTTATTCGATTAGGGTTGGTGCAATGGCAAATGCGCCCAACTCCATCTTTAAAAGCCATGCAAGAACAAATTGAGTTCTTTATTGATGTAGTAAGTGGCTATCAATGTGATTTCATACTTTTCCCTGAATTATTCAATGCCCCTTTAATGGCAGAATTCAACCATTTAGATGAAGCTTCAGCTATCAGGGAATTAGCAAAATATACAGAACCATTGAAAGAGATATTTCAGGAATATGCTATTAATTATAATGTGAATATCATTACTGGAAGTATGCCTGTAATGAATAGGGGTAAATTATATAACAAGGGTTTTTTATGCAGAAGAGACGGGACAAGTGAAACTTACGAGAAAATCCACATGACGCCTGCAGAAGTTAGTGCATGGGGTATGACGGGCGGAAAGAAAATCCAAGCTTTCGATACAGACTGCGGTAAAATAGGAGTCAACATCTGCTATGACGTAGAATTTCCTGAAATGGGAAGGCTTTTAGCAGATGAAGGAGTAAAAATTCTTTTTGTTCCATTCTTGACCGATACCCAAAATGGATATATGAGGGTTCGATTATGTTCTCAAGCTCGAGCAATAGAAAATGAATGTTATGTTGCCATAGCGGGAAGTGTGGGTAATTTGCCTAAGGTAAATAATATGGATATTCAATTTGCGCAATCAGGAGTGTTTACGCCCTCTGACTTTGCATTTCCTACCAATGGTGTGAAAACAGAAGCCACACCGAATACCGAGATGACAGTTATTGCAGATGTAGATGTTAATTTACTAAAAGAATTGCATACTTACGGAAGCGTGCGTAATTTGAAGGATAGAAGAAAAGATTTATATACACTAAAAAAGAAATAGGTCAGTGAAGGTAGAAGAGTTTGTCAGTTTAAGTTTATTCAAAAAAATAAAGACATTATATGTTGAAGGAGAATTCGTGACCTCCATCCGCTATTATCGCTATAAAGTGAATTTATTTCTATTGAATGATTTTTATGTAGAAGCTTTTTATCATCCCAAAACTGACCGCATTGAAAAAATCGTTCCTTTTGACAGCAATCACAGCAGAAAGAAATTTTATACTGATCAGGTGAAACTACCGCATTGGTTTGAGAAAGTTTCTTAGAGTGATTTATAGTTAAAATGGTTGGTGTGCCACCAACCATGGTGGCTACCCTGGTCGGTGGCACACCGACCAGAATCTTAGCTAAATTCATAACTGATTGATTTAAAGTATGGACAGATTGAACATTGAATTAAAATGATAGATTTAAGAAGTGACACTATAACCAAACCAACTCCTGCAATGAAGGAAGCCATGATGGCTGCACCAGTTGGAGATGACGTTTTTGGAGAGGACCCTACCATAAATGCATTAGAACAAAAAGCAGCTGATTATTTCGGAATGGAGTCTGCAATTTTTTGCCCCAGCGGAACCATGACCAACCAAATTGCTATAAGAGTGCATACTGCTCCACATACTGAAGTGATTTGTGATGAAAAGTCTCACATTTATTTATATGAAGGTGGTGGGATAGCTTATAATTCTTTTGCCTCAGTAAGATTATTGCATGGAGATAGAGGAAGAATTACAGCCGAAATGATTCAGGATAATATTAATAATCCTGATGATGTGCATGCACCCATTTCTACTTTGGTTTCTCTAGAAAATACCATGAACAAAGGCGGTGGCTGTGTTTACGACTTCAAAGAAATAGAAAAGATAAGCACTCTTTGTAAGGAGAAAAAATTAAAACTTCATTTGGATGGTGCCCGATTATTCAATGCGCTAGTTGCCACAAATGATGACCCAAAACAATATGGAAAGCACTTTGATTCTATTTCCATTTGTTTGTCAAAAGGATTAGGCTGTCCAGTTGGCTCTTTACTATTGGGTACAAAAGTAGACATTAAAAAAGCCAGACGAGTGAGAAAAGTACTAGGCGGTGGAATGCGTCAAGCAGGTTTTTTGGCAGCAGCTGGAATTTATGCATTAGATCATCATATAAATCGATTGGCTGATGATCATGACAGGGCAAAAAAAATTGCCAATGCATTAGAAGATTTAAGTTTTGTGGATTCTGTTCTTCCAGTAGAAACTAATATTGTTATCTTCAAACTAGCAAATAATGGGTTATCGGTAGATTTTGTTGAAAAACTAAAGCAACACGGAATTTTGGCTGTTCCTTTTGGAAAGCATGACGTTAGATTTGTAACACATCTCGATTTTGATGATGATATGCTACAAGATTTAATCCTAAAATTAAAAACCATTTAAACCACCATTTATCCTACAAGATGACATTAGCAGAAAAAATTAATAACCAAATCCGAGATATAGAAGACTTTCCAAAACCGGGCATCATATTCAAAGACATTACGCCTGTTCTCTCCCATCCTAAATTAGTAACTGAAATTGTGGCTTGGTTTGTTGAGAAAGCGAAAAATGATCGCATTGATGTTATTGTTGGGGTAGAATCCAGAGGTTTTCTTTTTGGAATGATGATAGCAGAGAAATTAGGAGTTCCATTCGTACCAGTAAGGAAAGAAGGCAAGTTACCTTATGAAACCACTAAATATTCATACGATTTGGAATATGGCAGTGCCACAATGGAAATTCATAAAGACGCCATAAAAGCAGGGCAAAATGTGATGATACATGATGACTTGCTCGCAACTGGTGGTACTGCATTAGCAGCAGCCAAATTAGTGAAAGAGTTAGGTGGAAAAGTAGGCAACTTTAGCTTTCTAATTGAGTTAGGATTTTTGGAAGGCAAAAAAAAGCTGACCAAAGAAAATGAAGCGGTTTACAGTATCGTTACTTATTAATATATTTGAAATTTGAATAGAACCTAAAAAGCATTTTGATATTTGGTTCAAATAGTAAATTTTATTTAGTTAATTATTAGTATTTAAATAATATAAAAAGATTTTTAAGCAATCATGGAAGAAGCACAGGTAGCAAATAAAAGCGAATTGCAACAAAAAGTGAAAGACGTAATGTCTGAAGTGGCTAAAGTAGTAGTGGGACAAGAATACATGGTCAATCGATTGCTGATTGGTCTATTCACCAATGGACACGTTTTATTAGAAGGAGTTCCTGGTTTGGCTAAAACCTTAACAGTAAACACCTTAGCCAATGTTTTGCATTTAGATTTTCAACGTATTCAGTTTACGCCTGATTTAATGCCTTCTGATTTGATCGGAACCATGATTTACAATCAGAAGCAAGGCAATTTTGAAGTGAAAAAAGGGCCAATCTTCTCAAACTTGGTTTTGGCTGATGAGGTAAACCGTTCTCCAGCCAAAGTGCAATCTGCTCTTTTGGAAGCCATGCAAGAAAAGCAAGTAACCATTGGAGAAACTACATTCCCATTAGACAGACCTTTCTTGGTATTAGCTACTCAAAACCCAGTTGATCAGGAAGGAACATATCCATTACCTGAAGCACAGGTAGATAGATTCATGCTTAAGGTAACAGTAGATTACCCAACCAAATCTCAGGAGCTAGAAGTAATGAGGAGAATGTCAAATATGACATTTAATAAAGAGGTAAACACCATCTTAACAAAAGAAGAAATATTTAGTATCAGAGATCAGGTTAATCAGGTTGAGATTTCTGAATCCTTAGAGCGTTATATAATAGAATTGGTTTATGCCACAAGATCTCCATTAGATTATGGATTGAAACAAGAGGCAGAGTATATTCAATACGGAGTTTCGCCAAGAGCCAGTATTAATTTAAATCTAAGTGCAAAAGCTGTTGCCTATATGGAGGGCAGGGATTATGTGTTGCCAGAAGATATAAAAGAAGTTGCCTACGATGTGATGAACCACAGAATTTTGCTCAATTATGAAGCAGAAGCAGATGGAGTAACAACAAAGGATATCATTGAAAAAATATTGAAACAAGTACCTATTGGATAAACAACTCAATTTTGAAGATATTACTAAAAGCGTTCCAGTTGGGGCGCTTTTTTTTTAACCTGAAACAATTCATAAATCAGAATAGATGCAATTTGGCTTTAGCTAGCTTAAAAAGCTTTTCCAAAGTTTTACTTTTAAAGGAAAATGGGCAATCAAAAAACATTGCTGATTAAACTCAGCCCAGCTTTGGGAAAATTAAGTGGATATTGAACCGAACTCAGTTTTTAACACAAAATTAATAGAGCATGAAATTGATAACAATTTGCTAAAGAGACTGACAAATTCAGTTAACAATTAAAAACCACCTTTGTCGCAAAGAAATTTAAACTTATTTAAAAATTACTCACGATGAAGAAAATTAATTTATTAGCATTGCTCTTTTTAGCATTAGCATTTGGATTCACAGCTTGTGATGATGAGCCGGTTGATCCTGTTGTTGACAATGATGATGATAACGGAAATGTAATTATTACTGATAACATTACAGAAAACACAACTTGGAAAAAAGACAACATTTACCAATTAGCTGGTAGAATAGTAGTAGAAGCTGGCGCTGAATTAACAATTGAAGCAGGAACTATCATTAAAGGCGAAGCAGGTTCACAAGCAAACGCAACGGCTTTAATCATTGCTAGAAATGGAAAATTATTTGCTGAAGGAACAGCTGATGAGCCCATCATCTTTACTTCTGTTGCTGATGAAATTCAACCAGGCGAAATCGCTTCTCCTAATTTAGATCCTACTCAAAATGGATTATGGGGTGGAGTTATCATTTTAGGAAATGCTCCTATATCAGCTTCTGCAGCTGAAGTTCAAATTGAAGGTATTCCTACTTCTGATCCAAATGGACTTTATGGTGGAGACAATCCAGAAGACAATTCAGGTGAAATCAGATATATTTCTATCCGTCATGGAGGAACTAACATTGGCGCAGGTAATGAAATCAATGGCTTAACTTTAGGCGGTGTTGGTTCAGAAACTATTATTGAAAATGTAGAAATTGTAGCTAATCAAGATGATGGAATCGAATGGTTCGGAGGTACTGTAAATGTTACAAATGCAGTAGTTTGGAATGCAGGTGATGACGGAATGGACACCGACCAATCATGGAGCGGTACAATGGACAACTTCTTAGTAGTTACTCCAGCAGGACATTGCTTTGAATTAGACGGCCCAGAAGGAGATGTTTTATTAGATGTACAACACACTTTCTCTAACGGAACTGTAATTGCTTCAACTTTTGATGCTGATGGAGAAGTTGAAAGAGGTTCTCAAGATTTAATCAACACTGATGATAATTCAGGTGTTATCTTAAGAAACGTTTTCATTACTGGAATTGCTGATGGACAAATTATAAATAGAGTAGATGCAGCAAATGTTAGTTTCGACAACGTTATCCTTGATGTTAACAATGAGTTAACAAACTACATACCAGAAGGCGATGAAGTTCCAGCTGGTATTGTAGCTGGAACAAGCGGACAGGCAGATGCTTCAGTGTTCGCAAACTGGACTTGGGCAGATGTTTCTGCTAATGTATCAAGTTTATAATAATTCAGATAACATTGAATTAACATAAAAACTAATTTATAATAAATCCTTAATCAACTAGGATAGTTTACTAAAGGCACACAAAGTAATTTTGTGTGCCTTTAGTATTTAATGGCGATTATAAAAAAAGCATAATAATTAGACACATGTTAAAATTCAAACATTTTTTAGCTGTATTATTAATTCTTTCCGCTTCTGTTGCGGTTGCACAGAAAGGGAAAATCCGAGGTACTGTTATTGATGATTCAAATGGCGAAGCTATGATTGGCGCCAATGTCGTAGTCAATAAAGTTTCTGCTGATAATCAAGAGATTATTGATGGAAATCTTACTGGAGCTGTTACTGATTTAGATGGTCAGTTTACAATTCCGGTTGAAGCTGGTACTTACAATGTAAAAATATCTTTTGTCACCTTTCAAGCAATGACTATTCAAGGAGTTGTTGTTAAAGAAGGAGAAGTAAATATTTTAGGAGAAATCAGACTAAAAGAAGAAAAATCAGAGCTTCAAGAAGTAGTGGTGACAGCAAAAGCCATTAGAACTACAGAAGCCGCCCTGATGACCGTTAAAAAGAAAGCTCCTGGGATGATGGATGGAATTTCATCCGCTAAATTCAAATTAATTGGAGATGCTACAGCCGTTGAAGCAGTAAAACGTGTAACTGGAGTTTCAATAGAAGGTGGTAAATACGTCTATGTTAGAGGTTTGGGCGATAGATATACCAAAACTACTTTAAATGGAATGGATGTACCAGGCTTAGACCCTGACCGAAACAGCTTGCAAATGGACATCTTCCCTACGAGCTTGATTGACAATATGATTGTAAGTAAATCATTCACTGCTGATTTACCTGCTGATTTCACAGGCGGAATAGTGAATGTTGAAACAAAAGACTTCCCAGACGAAAAAATAATGGATGTTTCTTTTGGAATTGGTTTTAACCCATCCATGCATTTTAATTCTGATTATTTATCTTATGAAGGAGGAAAAACAGACTTCCTAGGGTTTGATGATGGTACAAGAGCTTTGCCTCAAGGAGCAAGGGCATCACAAGTACCTGGCCCTTTTACTGGCAACACAGAAGAAGCTTCAGAATTTATCAGAAGTTTTAATCCAAATTTGGCAGCACAAAACCAAACAAGCTTAATGGATTACAGTCTTGGATTTTCAATTGGAAACCAACTTGACTTAGGGAAATCAGAAGATAATGACAAACCAAAGTTGGGCTATATCTTCTCTCTTTCCTATAAAAACAATACTCGTTTTTATGATGATGTGAGCTATGGCGAATATCAAAAATTTAAAGACTCAGAAAGAACTGAAATGCGATATGCTACAACTCAGGATGGCCAATTGGGTGAAAATAATGTATTAATTGGTGCATTAGGTGGATTAGCATTAAAATCAAAGTACACAAAATTAAGGTTAACTGCAATGCGCTTACAAAATGGTGAGAGCAGAGCTGGTCAATTTAATATCCTTAATGATGGAGAAGCTGTTGGACAATCAGGTTATGTAGCTGAATCCGATAACTTGGAATATACACAGAGTGCATTAAATAATATTTTATTGAATGGTACTCATATCTTAAAAAATACTGGTTGGGACATCGATTGGAGAGTTTCTCCAACTTTCTCAACTTTAGAAGATCCAGATATCAGAAAAACTGCATTCTCTGCTGTTAATACTGACAACCCAAGATTTGCTGCTGGTGAGGCTGGTAATCCATCAAGAATATGGAGATCATTAAATGAATTTAATATCAACTCTAAAATTGATGTTACTAAAAAATACAGCTTGAATGATGAGGATGCAAAATTTAAATTTGGAGCAAGTCACACTTATAAGAACAGAGATTATGAAATTTTATTCTTTGATGTGCAGTTCTTCCAAAGTCAATCTTGGCCTAATCCAAGCCAAGAGGTTGTTTTAAATGAAGAAAACCTATTCCCTAGTCAAACTAATGGAATATACTATCAATCAGGAAATAATAATCCTAATCCAAATGCTTATAACTCTAATGTGAACAACACAGCATTTTATGTGTCAAATGAAATGACTCCAATCAAAAACTTTAAAACTGTATTAGGTTTGAGAGTAGAGAATTATGTACAAAGACATACTGGTAGAGATCAAGCTTTCGCAAATGGAAGTTCAAATGGTAGAAATTTAGTTAATGAGAAAGTATTGGATTCTTTCGATTTCTTCCCAACAGCTAATTTAATTTATTCATTAACTGATGATCAAAATTTAAGAGCTTCTTATTCAAAAACAATCGCAAGACCATCTTTTAAAGAGTTGAGTTTTGCTCAAATTTTGGATCCTATTACCAACAGGATTTTTAATGGAAGTTTGTTTACTTATGCCGATTGGGATGGGAATTTAACTGAAACTAGAATTGATAACATTGATTTGAGATGGGAATTATTTCAAAGAGAAGGTCAGATGTTCTCAGTTAGTGCGTTCTATAAATATTTTGACAACCCAATTGAATTAGTTAGAATTCCTGCTCAGCAAACGAGCACTGAATTTCAAGCTAGAAATGTGGGTAATGGCAGATTAATCGGTTTAGAATTTGAAGCCAGAAAGAAATTAGACTTTATCAGCCCAGCATTAAGAAACTTCAATATCAGTGGAAATGTAACTATTGTTGAATCAAGAATTGATATGACTGAGCAGGAGTTTAACGCAAGAAAAGAATACGAAAAGAATGGTGAGAATATTACTGACGTACGTCAGATGGCTGGTCAGGCTCCTTATGTAATCAACGGAGGTATTTCTTACAATAATCTTGACTTGGGTATTAATGCTGGAGTATTTTATAATGTGAAAGGCCCTACTTTGGCTATTGTAGGTACTGGACTTTATGCAGATGTATTTGATGAACCTTTCCACAGTTTAAATTTTAGTATTAACAAGACATTTGGAGAAGATGAAAGAACAAGTATTGATTTCAAAGTATCGAATATTTTGAATGATAGAAGAGAAAGTTTCTATCAATCTTTTCAAGCTGATAAAGAAGTATTTACCAGTTTAAATCCTGGAACTGCATTCAGCTTAGGAGTGAATTACAAATTTTAAGTTTAGGTTGACTTATTAATAATCCTAAGGCTTTCAGGGAAACTTGAAAGCCTTTTTTATTTCTAGGCAACAAAAAACCCGCAAGAGTTAATTTTCTTGCGGGTTTCATTTTTTAAGATTCTAAATCTTACTTTTCTAATTGATAAGCCACTACCTTATTCTTAAAGAAAGTAGGAACATAAACAATCATTTTATCAGGATCTAACCCAATATCAGCAGTTTGAGATTCCTCTGCTTTAGTGTCTAATAATAAAGTTGCCTTATTACCTGCCACAAGATAAATTTCACCTTGCCATCTGCTAGCAATATAAGTTTCATCATTCAACAAGGTTAAACCATCTCCTCCAGTTACGGAGTCATTTACCATTTCGAATTTGTTTGAAGCTAAATCATAAGCTCTTAAGCCTTTAGCATCTAAGGTCATTAAATGGTCTCCTTTACTTAATAAGCCGTTAATGCTTTCAACTCCTTCGGCTACAGTAGATAATTCACCATTTTCAATTTTATGAATCAAGCCTAAGCCCATATCCGAGATGTAAACTGCACTTGAAGAAGTGGTGATATCATTTAAAAATTCGGCTTTTTCAGGAGTAAATTCTTTAGCTACTTCTCCAGTTTTCAAGTCAATGGCAACCACTCTATCGATATCAGTCACATAAAGATGCCCATCAAAAATGCCCATCCCTTTTGGTGCATTTAATCCAGTGGCCCATTCCAATTCTTGAACGCTTCCATCAAGGTTTAAGATAGAAATAAATCCTTCTCCATTTTTCTCCAATGGCTGTCCGTTGATATTAGAAACGAATAAACGGCTTCCTTCTCCATCAAATAAAACAGATTCACAAGTAGTCATCACCGTATCAGTTTCCCATAATTTCACCAATTTAGGGTCAGCTGATTGTTCCACTACTTCCTTTGCTTGAGTCTCTTCCTCTTGATTTTCCTTTTTTGCGGGTTGGCATGCAAAAATTAGCAATGCAAAACCCAATACGAATACTGTACTTTTCATAGTTTGTTCTTGTGTTGGTTTATATAAAGATACGAAACTGTTTGCAATCGCAAGTGTTTCAGTTTTTTGATAAGATGTTTTAAGAATAAGGTCGCCCCTATTGGGGCTTTGGTTACATGTTTATGGTTAAATTACCATATGGTCGTCCATACTGGACTTAACGGCATGCACTAAGCAAGCTGTCCAGTTTTGGTATCAAGTCTAAAATTCTCAGTTAAAATACCTGATGCTTTCCATAGGCTTTTAGGTGAAACACCAAAACGGCTATCTGATTATTATTTTTGCTTAGCGTCTCCTATAAATTTCAAAACATGTCTCAAAGCAGCTTTTCTAATATCTTTTTCACGAACTTCTGAATGTCTGTGCAACACAAATTGAAATTTAAGAGAGGTGAAATTTTCATTAATTTTGATAATGCGTAATACGTAACTATCATCTTTTATGAACTTATGATAATCGCTTAGTGCATCAATGATATGTTTTTCAACTGCTGCCACATCTGTAGCAAGCTCATTTTTTAAATCGAAATCAAAACTTACTTTGCGGATGGCTCTTTTTGTATAATTGAAAATCTGAGAGGTAAAAACCATTGAATTGGGAATGTATATCAAATCTTCATCATCATTCACAATATGCATATTCACTAAGGTAATATCCGATACTTTTCCTTTTACTTCTCCTATTTTAATTTCATCACCGATCATTACTTCTTCAGAGAAGATAATTAACATGCCATTGATCATATTGGCAATGTAATCTTTAGATAAAATTGCTATTGCTGCTGCCACTATACTTAAAGATGTAATTAAGTTGATAGGATCAATTTTGAACAAAAGCAGAATTGCACCAATTAATACAAATGTGTGAATGATATTGGCAATATGATTGATCCCCAATATGAAATTACTTTTGACTCCTTTCGATAATTTGTGCTTTCGCTGATAATAAAAAACAACGCCCAACCTAATGAAAGAAATCCAAAGGTCTGCATAAAGGTAAAACCTTAAAGCTTTCAAGTAGTGTTCTTCTACTCCAAAATCAATGAGTTGATTTTTAAAATTATCAATACCAAAAAGAGCGCCAATAAAAATGACTGCTTTTACTAAAAACCAGATTCTTTTTTTTCGCTCTAGATTAATGGTTGGGGTAATGGATTTTTTATTCATATGACAAAGTTATAACAATCTAATAACACTATAAGTAGGTGCTCTCGGCTACATCCCTTATTTTTGTAAAAATATTTTACAAATTAAAGATGATAGATAAGAAAAGAAACCCTTGGCACGATATCCATTACGGAGATGAGGTGCCTGAGTATGTGAATGCCGTAATAGAAATTTCTAAAGGTAGCAAGGGTAAATTTGAGTTGGACAAAGAAACTGGTTATTTAATGTTGGATAGAGTGCTATTTAGCTCTGTTCATTATCCTGCTAATTATGGATTTATTCCTCAGACCTATTGTGATGATAAAGATCCATTGGATATCATGGTGATTACTTCTATAGAACTGCCGCCACTTTGCATGGTAAAAGCAAAAGTGTTAGGTGTAATGAAAATGATAGATCAGGGTGAAGCTGATGACAAAATTATTGCTGTTGCAGCTAATGATATGTCTGTAAATCACATGAATGACATTCATGATTTACCTCCGCATACTTCTAAAGAAATGCAAAGGTTCTTTGAGGACTATAAACAACTTGAAAATAAAAAAGTAGTAGTAGAGGATTTCTTTGACAAAAAAGAAGCAATGAATGTAATTAATGAAAGCATTGAGCTATATGATAAAACTTTTAGAAAGTAATCTATCAGAGTCTCTGAATAATAAAAAGGCTGTCTAAATTGAGTTTAGACAGCCTTTTTTTGCTTTTAATAAACTACTACATTCTAGATACTTTTCCTCCAGACCCAGTATTCGCATCCACTAATGCAGGTTTACCTCCATAAGTAATTTTTCCTGAGGAGGAAGCTTTGGCGATTAATTTTTCCTGAACATTAAGTTCTATTCTTCCAGAGGAGCTTGCCGCTAAATCCGCATTATCACAGGTGAATTCAGATGCCTGAATCCTAGCAGAACTACTTACCTGAGCCTCAAAATTTTCTGAATTCCCTTCCAAAGTAAATCTACAAGAGCTGCTCACTTGCGCCTCCACATTTACCGCCTCCGCTGATAATGCTATTCGTGCAGAACTGGAGCCAGACACTTCAATATTAGAAGCTTTAATATTCAAATCCATTCTAGCAGAACTAGAGCCTTTAATTTCCATATTATTGGCCTCAATTAAATCCTCTGACATCATTCTAGATGAACTGCTCGCTTTCAAACTCTCTAGTTCCTGAAAGTAAACGGTAACTTCCACTTCAACATTTCTGAAAGTCATATTGGATTCCATTTCAATTTTTAGATTTCCATTATTGACTTCCGTAACAACATCTTCCAATTCTCCAGTGGTGCTAACGTCAACTTTTGGTTCGCTGCCTTTCTTCAAAGTCACTCTAATACTTTGAGAGGAAGATACTGAAGTGAAATCTGATAGTGAGCGTGTTTCTGTTTCTTGAGCCTCTGCTTGACATGCAAAAAGGATAAGAAAAAAGCCTAATACTAAATTTTTCATGTTTTTATCGGTTAGTTTCTCAGTAAAGATGCGAGAAAATGAAAGAGGTTGCATGAAATACATAAAAATATTTAGACCTGCTGTTTATATTAAAAAGTGCATAAAAAAAGCACAGCAAATTGATTTT